>NZ_JBGONO010000015.1:0-136756 GCF_041439165.1 Enterovibrio sp. FF113
ACTAGACACTATTCCGTTAACCCAGGCTGGCACTATTCAAGAAGAAGGCTAAACATTCGTTTTCCAGTTATCTTCAGGCTCAGGCTAGGTGTAAGCAACTTGAGCGTTGAGCGTGCGTTATACCGCAATCAATCATCTAACCTTTTCGTCGCTTTACGGTATACATCGCTACGTTCGCGTTTTCCGACAGCTAAGACGGTTACAATGATGACATCGTCTTCAACTTTGTAGACGAGACGGTAGCCTGATTGACGCAGCTTGATTTTATATATGTTGTCAGCCCCAGAGAGTTTTGAAGCCGGAACATGTGGGTTATCTAAGCGCTCGATTAGCTTTTTCTTAAATTGTTGCTGCAGAGTAGAGCCAAGCTTTTTCCACTCTTTGAGTGCGCTCTTTTTAAAGTCGAGTTTATAGGTCATCAATATTTACCGAAATGCTCTCCTCAGATTCACGCTCTCTCGCAATAGCTAGTAGTTCAAGGTCTTCGAGTCTGTCCATCATCATTTCGTACGCTTCGGCAGGTACGCAATAAAATGCTGGCTCATTTCGGTTCAATACAGCAACAGGTTCACCGTGAGCACTCGTTGCAACTTTCATCGGGTTAGCTTTCAACTCAGTAATGCTTGCAGCAACATCGGCTAAAATTCTAGCGGTCATTTAATCGGTCTCTAAATTGGTCTTTGTGTTGGTCATCTTAGCCTCAACCAAGCGGTTTAACAAGTTGCTTACGAGTGATTCGCAACGCGTGTTATTTTTGGTTTTGCTGCGCCAGCAGCCAATGCTCTCGAACAACAAAGCTGTCTACCTCGTTCTGTCACTTTCGCCATTAAGGTATTGCTTACGGCAAACACAGATTGAAGGCCTCATACTGCGGTCTCACCGCTGCCTGTATTTCCCCAATCTAGCTTAACGTCGTCTTGCGTTGCTTTAGAGAATCGTGCACTGGCTTCGGGGGCGGCAATCCTCTCTTCCGAACCTATTGAGATAGTATTTTCCAAAAAACGCTCATAATCTTGCTTCAAAACACTTAACGAAAAACTATCCATGACTAATTTTCAATATTACTTTCATCAAGCGCCTTGTTTTAACTCTAAAAATACCAAAGTAAGCACCGATCTTGGTTGGTTGACTGCGGCGATGAAAGAGGATGTCGTTGCACAAATGGCAGCGATTGTTGCTCAAGGCAAGGTTGAGCCAGAGTTTTCGGTGAACGTGACGTGTACAAAAGAGGAAGCGCGCGATTACTTACTGCTTAATTTCTAAGGTTACTCAGAAGAAGACCTTGCGAGCCAAGTGAAAGCGGAAGACGAGCAAGAAGTGGCGGATGAAATCGCAGAGCTTTTAGCAGAAGGTAACGACGCCGTTTTTGAACATGAAATCTCACTGCAACGTTGCAATGATTGCGACATTGACTAAGCGTTAAGCAACGCGAAAACATGTGCTCCGCACAAAACAAAAAGCGCCGTTTTTACACGGCGCTTTCTTATCTAATTCGAATCCGTAAATAATTAACGAATCACATCAATCTCGACTTTCTTACCCAGCGACATCGCAAGGTTGTTGTCGTAATACGCGGCTTCATTAATGAAGTGCGGGTAAGCATCGTAATCACCTTCCCAGCAAACTTCAGTGCCGTCAAACAGGGTGAAGATGGGGTCGCCGTTTCGCAGTACGGTAAAGTCAGCATCTTGCACATTCTTATGCACCATACCTAGGCGTTCACCGTCTTCACTTTCTGGTAGTTTTAGCGTTTCTTCATAGCGGTAGGCAGACACGGTGGCTGGCAGTTCAGTCACTTCGTTCTTGTTGAACAACTCGACAAAATCCAGAATGTGGGCGGTCATTTCGTCCATCCAATCCAGCACATCTTGGCGAACCACAGATTGAGATTGCGGGCCGATTTCTACGATGATGCCTTGGTCAGCGATTGAGCAGAGGAAGTAATGCTCTTCCACCGAACAATGGTCTTCAAACAGAATCACGGCGTTTTCCATACGCGAAGACACATACGCAGCTAACTGGGTGTTAAACGCATCTGCTTTCAGCAAAATGATGGTAGGACCCATGTTGCTGGTGGTGTTGTGCAGGTCGATGACCAAATCAGTACGAGCACTGCCTTTTGGGCCAAGCTGAGCGTTGATCACTTTGGCGCGGCTTTGCTCGTAATTGCTTAATTCCATGTTCGCGAGATCGGCAGGAAGGAACTGTCGGTTGAGATCGCAATCAAGATAACGTTTGTTATCGCGAAAGCCATTAGGGTTAGCAAAGAGTGTTTCCGTTTCAAAGCTGGCGCGGCGAATAAGCGCAGGGGAAGCCTGCCACTTTTTAAGAAGATAAATACCGCTGAATTCGTTGCCGTGGGTACCGCCGACAATGGCTACCCGATTGAATGTGCTCATCCTTGTCCTCTCCTGATAGACGAAAATTCAATATATCAGGGAGATGAGCAATCCCCAAGCGCTTCGACATACTTGAGGAGTGCATAATCATTCAATAATCGTATGGTTACTCGTCATGCCAACGGCCTTTGTACGCGCTGGAGTAGTCAGGTACTTCGTCGATTTTATTGTCAGATGTCGGCTCTAGAGGCCCAACAACGGTGCGAAACGGCAAAATACCCGCCCACACATCAATGTCCATGTCCGCCAAATCATCGTTTACGCCATGACGTCCAATTTTCACCGAGGTTTCATCCAGCGGCATCACCAGCATTTCTGTCGCGGTCAGTTCTTTCTCATTGCCGGGGCGCGCGTCTTTGCTTCGTCCCGGTGCGATTTGCTCAAGGAACGCATCGAGTGCGATGGATTTTTCGCCGTTGTCTTCCACCACAGAAAAGCGGCCAAAAGCCATGGCGCAGCGATAGTGTGCACTGTGATGAAAGGCAGAACGTGCTAATACCCATGCATCAAGAATGCTGAATGTCATGCTGCACGGCTCGCCGTTTTTCAAGTGCTTCAGCATTTGGCTGTTTTTCGCGCCATGAATATAGATGTTGTTGCCGATACGCCATGCAAGCATAGGGATGACAGTAGGGCCGCGTTTGTCATTGAACGCGACGTGCGCGAGTTTGGATTCATCAATGATGTTATAAAGCGCCTCTTGGTCTTTTACCGCTTTGTGCGCGCCTTTTCTTACGCGTGTTCTTTCTGTTGTTCCTACTGTCATAACCTTTCCCTTCTTTTGGCGCTGTTTTGCGTTTGTTTGTCCGTTGACTTGTAATTTACGGATAAACTGGCACCTTAAATAGAGCCAGTTTGAATAACTCAATAGATCCAATTTGAGGCGAGATGAGATGCAACCCATTGATATCGGTGATTTACGCTTAGATGCGAGCAATACGTCTAAGCAAAGTGCCTTGTACCTGGCGATTCAAGACAAGATCTTGAATGGCCTTTGGCCAACGAACGGACGTTTACCTGCCACTCGCTTATTGGCGGAAGAACTGCGCGTGAGCCGAAACACGGTGACTGCCGTGTATGAACAATTGAAAGCGGAAGGCTACATTGAGAGTCGCCGTGGAGCGGGTTATTTCATTCAATGGGCAATGCCAGATCAGTATTTACATACAAATATCAACAGCGAGCGCCAGCGCTCACTGGAAACTAAATGCGTTGTTGCTGATAGGGAAGAGAAGCGACCGCCTTTTGATGCGCATGTTAGAAACCGACCTTTCGCGCCCGGTGTGCCTGATTTGGAGCAGTTCCCTTATAAAAAATGGGCAAGATCGCTGCAATGCCATTTTCAACGTTCAATACTCGGTGGGCAGAATGACATTCAAGGGAATCTCGCGCTTCGCCAAGCGCTGAGCGACTATCTCTCGTTCAGCCGTTCGGTGGATGCCTCGCCACAACGCATTATTATTACTGTTGGCGCACAGCAAGCGCTCTATATTGCCATCAACGCGATCCTCGAAGCGGGTGAAAAGGTGATGATGGAAAACCCCGGTTACGCGCAAATGCGGAAGGTGCTTGATCGCAGCAACATTGATGTGTCCTACATGCCTGTTGATGCGATAACAGGGGCAGATATTTCATTGCTCGATAAGTTTGATGGCAAGGCGGTGTACCTGACGCCGAGCAATCAATACCCCATGGGAACAAGTTTAAACACCAATGACAGGATGCGATGCATTGAGTGGGTAACGCAGAAAACCCAAGGAGAGCAAGCAAGGTGGATCATCGAAGATGATTACGACAGTGAATTCCAATTCGCGAATCGTCCCTATCCTTCACTTCAAGGTTTAGCAACCAAGTTTCATGGTGACGCCGCTAATGTCATTTATGTTGGTACGTTTAGTAAAACCCTGCTGCCTGCGATCCGTGTCGGCTACATGGTGGTGCCAGAATCTCTCGTCGAGAAATGCTTGAGCGTAAAAGACGCTATCGGCGGCGACACTGCCATGCACATTGAAGAAGTCTTGGCGGAGTTTATCGCGGAAGGGGATTACCTTCGCCATATCCGAAAAATGCGGACCTTGTATCAAGAAAAACAGCGGGTATTTGTCGAAGCCTTACATCAACATTTTGGCGACGAAGTGGAAGTGATCAGCCAAGCGGCGGGGTTGCATGTCACCTTCCGATGGCAAGGTGGAATAACCGCATTTAAAGCGAAAGCGTTGTTAGAAGAGAAGGGGGTTACTATCCGAACTTTGGCGTTTTACTGCGATGCTGACACGGTGAACGAGATACCCGATTGGATGCAGCGAACTTTGGTAGCAGGGTTTGGCAACAGTTCGCTGGATGATATCCGCCAAGGTGTGAAGAAACTGGCAGAGTGTTTTTCTTGCCAGTAGGTTTAGTCCACTAATTCAATGCCAAGTGCTTCGAGCAGATAAAGGGCTTCGTAGCGGGAAAATTTAGCGGCATTGACGTTGTTGTCCAACACGCTCAACGAGACATTGGTGGATTCAGTCAAATCGGCATTTTGAAGATTAGTGCGCATAAATACACTGTTGGTGAAATCACAGTAAGTCATTGACGAATCAGTAAAATCGCCTTCACGAAAATCGGCATCGTGTAGCTTACATTCTTTGAGGTTTAGCCCTCTGAGTGTTAAGCCAAAAAACGAGGTATCGTTCATGATGCACTTAGAAAATGTCATATCGGCATCAACACGATAGGCTGGCCATTCCGCAAAAGTCCAATCAACCCCAACCAATTTACATTCACTAAACGTAACGTCAGAGAAGCGAGAGTGATTCACTTTCATCAAACTAAGATTACAGCGCGTGAAGGTACAGTTTATGAACTTGCAACGTCGAAAAGCGGATTCAGATAGCTGACAGTCTCGAAATTCACACTCTTCAAATTCAGTGCTCTCAAGGGTTTGGCTGGCCAATTCAAGTTTATCGAAAGTTTGGTCGTAATATTCGAAATGGCTTTGTAGATGCTGCATTTTCACCTCAATGAGTGCGCAATTAGACGTGGTATTTAAGCATTACATGCTGAAAAGTCGATATAAATTTCAATGTCATGTGAATGTTTACTGTTTTCTTTATGATGTTAAAGACGTGAGTGCTCAATGTTCATCCTTTAACTATGATTAGAGACAGCCAACAACATAAAAATAGGCTGCGCTAATGACCAACACGATCTGTTTTTACGAACCGGACGAGGCCTACGGCTTTCTTTCTAACTTCTATGGCGCACCATTACGCATTGACGGGAAGGCGTGGCTAACGTCAGAACATTACTATCAGGCGAGTAAGTTTGAAAGTATGGCATTGCAACAAAAAATCCAATGCGCGCTGACACCTGATGAAGCATTTTCATTGAGTCGTGAATTTAACCATGAAGTAAAAAGTGATTGGTTAGATATACGTTGTGATGTCATGCGCCATGTTGTGGGGCAAAAATTTCAACAACATGCCGATCTCGCTCTAAAACTGGCTTCAACTTATCCTGCGGATTTGGTGGAATGTTCACATTGTGATGCATTTTGGGGGACGGGAAAGAGCGGTGATGGCCTTAATAAGCTCGGTCATATTTTGATGGATGTCAGGCATCAAATTCTTGTTCAAGACGTACTTTTGAGCAACCCTGGAACACATCATCGTTAAGGATTATTGTTAGGTAGATAGACATCAAATAACATCAACTTCCCGCAACATCTGCGTTCATATACGCCATTCAATATCAAAGAAAAGTGACTACAAAATAAGAATTAATCGTAATTCCTAGGTTTGCACTGCCCGACTTTTTTTCACGCTGCTAGAGTGGTAATCGAGCGTTTAAGGTCTCGGTGATTGTGTCATTCACACATGCAGTTGAATGAAAAAAGTGCTCGCTACCTACTTCAATAACAAAGGCGATAATCAACACTTTTACTCAGGGTTTAGGGTGCCTGTGCAGATTAAGCACCGATGAATTCTGACACAGCAACGGACCTTTTAGCGTTCAGACTGCTGTTGATTTAATTTTCTGATACGGGAATTGGCGTTAATCAAACAGCTTCTATCAACATACTCTAACGTGGTGCGTGAGAATTGCGCTACCAGCCCTTTCAGAATTTGCCCTATGCCTGAAAGAGTACCCATTGTTTTAATCAAGATTGTTTTTAATTAAGAAAGTAGCACCAGTGACTTTAATCGACTGGCAGAGGTAACACGAGAGAGATGAGTTCGGGGGAAATGATTGAACCCAAATACCTGAACGTGCTTACCCGTTGGATCTGATGCGCCAAAAAGGCAAAAAACACGGATTTACGTGTTGCTTCCGAATGCGAATATTTCAGTTTGTTCGCGCTTGGCCTGAGGCATTTTCAAACTCACGGTGCTAATTACCCTATAAGGTGAGATCCATGGTTGATACCCATCAAAGTTTGGCCTCTCAATTGCAAGAAGCGTTGCTTATTGTCGAGGATGACCCATACGCACAGAAGAAACTCTGCCAAGCATTAGAAAGTGAAGGCTCGATACTCACCGCGCATTCATTGAGTGTGTCAGCGGCGTTGCAGCAACTGTTAACGTCGGTTGTGGTTATTGGACGATGTGATGCCAATACATTGTCGTTGATGAAGGAAATTCTCTCTTTTGCACCTCGCACAAAAGTGCTGGTTGTGGTGAACACAGAGAACGATGGTGATGCGGTTTTAGCGCTGGAATCTGGCGCGTTTGATATTATCGAACAACCGTTTAGTGATGAACTATTAAGGTTATTGGTTCGTCGCGCGCGACATATCGGGCAACTAGAGCGGGAAGTAGATCGCCTGAAAAGCTATGAGCGTCGGCAAGAGTCTATTCTTGGTGGCAGTCCGCAAATGATGCAGTTACTGCGCATGGTTGATCGTGTGTCCTTGACGGATATCAACGTGTTGATTTATGGCGAAAGTGGTACGGGCAAAGCGTTGTTGGCAAGAGCTATCCATGATCGTAGTCCGCGTAGCGAGAAGCCTTTCATCACTATCAACTGCGCGTCTATTCCTGAAGAATTGCTTGAAAATGAATTATTTGGTATCGAGAGCGATACCTCAGGTGTTCGTCGTGTCAAAGTGGGCAAAATCGAAGCCGCTCATGGCGGCACCTTGTTCTTAGATGAAATCGGGGACATGCCTTTGCATGTTCAAGCCAAGGTATTGCGATTTGTGCAAGAACGCGTGGTTGACCGAATTTCTGGCCAGCGCTCAATCCCTGTTGATGTAAAGATCGTCTGTGCAACGCATCAAGATCTCAAGCAACGTTGTTCTGAAAAGCGTTTCAGAGAAGATTTATTGCACCGGATTGGTGAAGTGCCCATCACTATCCCACCTCTTAGAGAGCGTGGAGACGACGTGTTGTTGCTGGCTAAAACGTTTTTGCTTCAGTTCAACCAATCCATGAACCGCGGCATATCGGGGTTTAGCGATGATGCACTGGAAGCCTTGTTGACGCACATGTGGCCAGGAAACGTGCGAGAACTTCAAAACAAAGTGAAGTCTGCCGTGATCATGGCTGATGGTAATCAAATCTCGGCCTCAGATCTGGCGTTAACGAAAGAGCAAAAAAAAGATTCTGGGCTACCACTCAATATCCGTCAGGTCAGAGAAGAAGCGGAGCGCCAAGCAGTGACGCGTGCGTTGGCACGAGCTGAAGGCAATATGTCGCAAACAGCCAATCTTCTTGGTGTCTCTCGCCCGACGCTATATACCTTAATTGAAAAGTACGCGCTGCAGCGCTAAAGGAGTACATGTATAGCAACGGGTTGGGCATGTTCGTCTTGATTATGAGAGCTCGGGGTAAATAGCCTTTCATTCTCAATGGGCTTATCGCTAAAGCATATACAGTGAATATAAGGCAACGAATTTGTCGAATGTTCCCCACCTTGTTTTCTTTGTCCGTTAATGGGAGTGCGTTTCGGGAAGGTTGTCTTGTTCGTGTGAGGTAGTCATCTCACGCTTATGTCAGCGAAAATGACGTGGAGTAGTAGAATGAAAGTAGCTGAATTGGTTGATAGTAATTTGGTACTAAAAGCTGAAGTTGATGTGTGTATAGCGGACAATTTCTCTCTCGATATATGCAGTTATGAATCGGGTGATCAGCTTGTTATTTTCAGCCCCAATACTGAAGACGTGCTTATCTGCGATAGTGCGACCAGCGTTTTCCTTTCCCTTATTGAAAAGAACCTTCCACTTGGCGCGGCACTTTCAGCGTTGTCAGTCTGCGAGCCAGAATATGCAAAAAGGTTATTGCATGAGCTTGAACGCATGGAAATCATAAAGCTTAATGGCGTGCGTTGACGCTAACCATCCCTTCTTGTCTATGCCCGAGTAAACTCTCGCTCAACAAGCACTTTGAGGTTGAAGGGTATAGATATAAAACAAAGACGTAAGTAAGCACCTGATCTTTCTCCTCTAAGCTGCAATCTTTTAATAGCTGCGGTATGCTGAGTCTATTGTTAATCGCTGAGCGAAGCCGCAACCTTGCAATACATTCGAATCAAAGACGCGATCAAAGAGCAGATCCAAAGCGGGCAATTGGCGGCGGGTGCAAAGCTGCCTTCAGAACGAAAACTGGCAGACACCTTTAAAACGACGCGTGTCACGCTGAGAGAAGCGCTTTCACTATTGGAAACAGATGGCCTGATCTACCGTGAAGATAGACGTGGGTGGTTCATTTCACACCGTGCACTGCATTTGGACCTCTCATTGCCTTTTGTGTTTTCATCAGTTGCCAGCGCCCAAGGCCGCGTACCTTCCATTGAGGTTCATCGTGCTGAAAGTGTGATGGCGAATCATGAGAGTACGACATACCTATCACTGCTACCGTTTACGGAAGTGTTTAACATTGGCCGTATTCATCGTCTTGATGGAAGGGCTGTAATGTACGCTGATCATTATGTTCGCGCGGAGCGACTGCCTAACTTGCTCCAGCACCCACTGGATGGAAATTTGGCAGAACTCTATCGAGAGAACTGGCAGCTCCACATCAGTAAATGCTGCTACACCGTACGATCCTCGACATTTGATGCGCTGATAGCAACAACGATAAAATCAACCGTTGGGGCGCCCTCATTGCGTATCTCTCGTGTGCATATTGATGAGGCAGGGGTTGCGCAGGAATATGTCATCGAACATTGGCGACACAACGCGATTTCGTTAGATATGACGGTCGAATTTGGTGGTAACTGATTAGATTGAATGCCCAAATCTCGTAGATAGAGTGGGATTTCTTGCTGCTATAGTCGAAATGCTTTGCGCTACTTCGCTTGGGCTCTGAGTTGCTGCTGGCGCTCGATACGCTGTATTTGTTTTTGCAGTGTCGCCGCATTGAAGGGTTTCACTACAAAGCCATTAACACCATGTTGAATCAACTCTTTTACCCGCTCCTTATCCTGCTCACAGGACACAATGAGGACTGGGGTTTGTTTTAGCCTTTCGTCACAACGCACTTCTTTGAGTAGCTCTCTGCCATCCATCTTTGGCATGTTCAGGTCCGTGATGAGCAATCCATAACTGTTCTTCTTCAACATTTGAAAGGCTTGCCATCCGTTGGTGGCTTCCTCCAAATCTAAATAGCCAATGCTTCTCAGTAAATTAAGCATGACGTGCCTCATGGATGTCATGTCATCCACGACCAGAATTTTCATCGTTGAGCATTACCTTTATATTGGCTTCCTGAATAAAATATAGCCTAACACTCAGTAACTTCGAGAAGTGCTCCCAAGTGAGCTTGGTTGTATATTGGGCAGGTTGACTGACATCCTAGATATTCAGGGGCATAGCTGGCATTAACACCCCTGTTTTTATTCATTGAAAATTTTTCGGATGTGGCTGTGTTGGACGAGGGTTGGGCCTAGGAGAGCTTGTTGAACCTTCGGCTTTCAAGGGTGAATGCGCCAAATCGTAGAGCATACCGAAGCGAGAATGATAGGTAGGCTGGCAATGAAAATCCTGAATATAACGTCGCGCTGCTCGGCCGATTTTTAAGCGTTTGTTGTTGTCAGAAAATAGCTCTAGCAGCTGATCTTGCAGCATATTGGTTTCGGAATCGGTCGACCAATAAAGTGGATGGTCAACATCAGCATATTCGCTATCAGTTCGATGGGATGCTATTGGGAGTCCCATCGACATGGCTTCCAATACTGAAGTGTCATGCTGCTCAGGGTGTAAACAGACAAAGACATCGATATGTGTATGAAAAACATATTTATCCTTTAAGTGGCCACAAAAACGGATTTGTTCTTCTGCGACATTCTTAACTTCAAAACCACGGCGTAGCCTATTTAAGTGGGGGCTATTGCCGGAGACAAGCAGCAAGGTTTGTTGCTTGAACGTCGGTGAGCGCATGCACGCTGCAAAATACTCGTCGAAAAATGCGTCTAATTCACTTTTCCTTTGCCCGGACACATCGACGCCGATAACGAATCGGTGTGTTGGAACAGGAACGGTACCGACAAAATGATTGGTCACATTGGTGTCAATCACCTTCAATGAAGGGCAGTATTTTCGACTATCTACACCACAACGGATAAGTTTCAGTTTGTCTTTTGGGATATGAGCTACCTGGTTAAGCCATGCCTTGTCCGTGTCTGATTGTGCAATCACAAAATCAGAGGAATAGGAAAGCGTTCGATGCATCCATTGGCGAAACCAAGCGTTAAGACCCTTGATTTTTCCCACGCTATTTTGATACATGTGCAGCTTAACGGGCACGTTTTGCCTGCGCGCGACCCATTGTATTGGAAATGTCTTATCACCATAGGTTTGGCAAACATGAGGTTTAAGCGCCACGAGTGCTTTATGGCATTCTCTTAGCCGTCTGGGTAGCGATCCTTTTAAGTCTAACTCTAAGCAACTTGCGTGGTGAGGAAGTGTTTGCGCTGAAAGTATTTTTGATTTTTTCAATACGATCAGTGTGTGCTCAAAGTAGGGTTGTGGAAAGTGACGGATGTTCGAAAAGACCTGATCATTTTGCATCGCATCGCTCAAGGAGCTGACAACGTGGCAGATATGGAGTGGCTGCAGTCTGACAGACACCATCGGGAACCTCTTGCTCATGCGAAAAACGTTGAGTAATAGTCGCACAGTTGCAAGAGGCAACATTTCCGATTTCAGAGACAACGACAAAAAAAGCAACGTGCGATGTCTTGAACGACGTTGGTGTTGTCCGCTTAGGTAGGCGTCATTGAGCGAGAAGAAAAATGGAATCGCGATAAATGCAGTGCCCGCTAGGCGTTATTGGGGTTCTTTATCAAGAGGAAGGTAAGGTCGCAAAATCGCGCGATTTCTTCCTCCGTGCTTTGCTTTGTACAAGCATTGATCAGCGGCTTCCAGTAGTTGGTTGGGCTGAGTGTCTGCGGTGGGTTCGCAGGTAATGCCACCGATACTGATGGTGATAATGCCGCTACTGGTGCTCCCTTGGTGGGAGACGCAAAGATCACGCACTGCTTGGCAAAGTTGCCAGGCCACTTTTTGTGTTTTTTCGAGGTCGCTGTTAGGTAGCATCAAGGAAAATTCTTCACCACCAAAACGCGCGAGTGGTGCATCCCATTGCTTCGCAATACCACTCATTGCTTGAGCAACGCGAGACAACACTTTGTCGCCTTGCAAGTGACCATAAATGTCGTTGTAGGCTTTAAAATGATCGATATCTATCATCATGACAGACAGCATGGATTGGTCATCCACAGTGTCATACAACGCGGCGCTTAATTGGCGGCTAAATGGACGACGATTCAGCAAATGTGTCAGATCATCGGTTTCAGCTTCCACACGAAGCCTTTCATTGGCCATGATCAGCTCTTCTTGAAGCTCAGCCATCGCATAGTGATCGCGCTCGCGAATCGTCAGCTCACTGAGCATGGTGGCAAAACGTGTCAGTAAGAGGCTTTTGTTCTCATTCCAAGCGAGTGAGCGGTGATTGTTGGTTGCAGCGAGTATACCAAAGCTTTTTCGTCCATCAGTGAGAGGGAACATTGCCAAACTATGTATGCCTACGTCTTTGAGAAAATCGTGCTCTGCAAGCGCGTCTTCCTCGAAATTATCGACATCAACCAGCGCCACATTCTGCGCCGCCATGAGCCAGCGTTTCACTTTGAACATATCGCTGAAATCAATTGGGGGCTGCTCGCTGCTTTCGGGATAAGAAGCACGATATAGGATATTGTCGTGATCGAATGAAAGCCAGAAAATATGGTCTGATCCAAGCAGTTCTGCCATTTGAGGCATACAACATCGAACATCATGTTCAACGTTGGTTTTGTGGCCTTTCAACAGTCTGAGTGATAAATCTGCGAGTAGTTTGTTAGCGAGATTTTGCCATTCAATAGCTTGAGTGCGGGCAGTGACTTCCTCTACCAGTAGCGATTTGTGTTGTTTTAACGTGCGTTCTTTTAATCGCTTTTCAATGGAATCAGCTCGTATGCGCATATAGAGTTCTTGCACCGATCTCGCCACTTGTCCTAGTTCATCTTGGTGATGAGTCAGCGAGTGTGGGATAGCAAATTTGTTGACTTTATTAAGGTCAATTTTGTCTATATTTTCGACTAATGACTTCACGCGAGTAATACACGTTTTGCCAATGATCATCAGAAGTAGCATTGCTACCAGTAAAGCTTCAACAAGGTAAACCAGTGCCGCGGGGATGGCATCGCGTAACGCGCTATTTTCAATTTCTTCAAGGTTTAAATAGATGTCGAGTTGGCCAATACTCTCGCCTTGAGTGACAAGTGGGTATTTTTTGTATCTTCCATCTTTCCGGCTTCGTGTAATGTTGTCAGCCCAATATTGCTCTCCATCTATGCTCGTTAAATGGACGTTTTTCACAAATGGCATATCTGCAAGGCTTTGAAGCTGATGAAGAAGTAAGGACGTGTCTTCTTTTTTTAGTGAATAACGAATGGTAGATAAAGAGCTGTCTGCTCTTTTTTCTAGCAATGAAACGGTCAAAGAATAGGTGTTCGTATAATTGATGTGTAGCTGCAAGCAGATAGAGACAACAGCGAAAGTTAAGCTTAAACCTAGGACCAGTGCGGATAATTTAGCTTGGATACTTTGGCGCGTATTAAGAAAGGTTTTTGGCATGCAAGGCTCATCATAATTAACAGAACGCTGTTACTCGCAGCAGTTTACCGCAATAAATAGTCAACTCTGGCTTAAAAAATCACCAATGAGTTATTTAGCGCACTGATCGAATGGAAAACCATCGGATATAAATAAATTGTTACATTAAGGTAGCTTTCATTGGCCTCAATAATCAACGAAGTGTGAGTTTTATGACCTTGGATTTTTAACCTTTTCTGTTTTCTGCACGAGTAGACCGTATTTCTATTTTATTGTTGCTTGTCTTGTAATACGCAAATTCTATGGCTGCCAGCATGAGTTTGTTTCCCCATGTCTAAGCATGCATCCAGATGGGTGAATTTTTGATATTCGACACCCAGTACAAATGCGCCGATGACGAGCACTACAACGATAATCCATCTAAAAATGTTTAACTTCATGTAAGCTGTCGCTCCTTTGATATGCCATTAGCGCTAAGTATAAACAGGTATCTGTACTTGGATTGCATTATGGAAACTGTCTCGGGTTACTGTACAGAATTATGTTCTGGATCATTAGACCCAGATTTACGAAAAAGAAAGAATAGATACTAATGAAAACAACAATTTATTTTGTAGTGGATTTATGGCAGCAATGAAATCTGGCTCTATACTCAGATCTTGTACACATCAGGTTTTCACATGAAGAAGAGATACCACATTGAAAACTAGAAAACGAATTCGAAAGTTCTTTCCACTAGACTTTTATGGCGCAGACAGAGGTTGGCGATTCGTCATTCGAGCGTATAACACATCTGAAGTTTTTGATGCGTTAATGTGGCGCTCTTACCTTTCGGTACGCAGACAAGATTTCAATTTGTTACGCCTTGCCGTCGAAACATTTTCCTACGTCAGTGATTATTCTGAAGGACATGTCGCTGAAATCTCTGGATCACATGGCACATTGATGCGCGTTAAAATGCTCGGGCCGGTTGTAGAAGTTGGCGCATTGAACAAGGCCTACTTGGAAAAGAAGCGCATAAACGCTGATTGCTGCCCAGTTGGGTAACTATGCTTATTGTTAGGGGCCGTTGCACCAGGTTCTCACCCATGCGATAGCAAAAAAGCCGAGTTTGAAACTCGGCTTTGTTGTTTGTGATATTGCTTTTTGACGGGCAGACTTTCTGAACAAGGAAACCAATGCCTAGTGAGATGAGTGTGGCTAGGATGGCACTGACATTTTTTTGTCTGTAGCGGGTAGCCAGTGCGATATCACACAGGTTATGCCAAGCATTGCGCACGAAACCCATAAGCAGGCAACCAAGCCATAGTGTTGATAAATCCAGCCAGATAGCAGAGTTCCTAGTAACCTTCCCATCGCATTCGCCATGTAATAGAACCCAACATCTAAAGATACGCCGTCTTCACGTGCATAGCTGACAATAAGATAGCTGTGAAGCGATGAGTTAACGGCGAAGATGGCGCCAAATATCAGAAGGCCAGCAACAAGGCTAATTTGCGGTGTAATGTTGTTCATTAGGGCAAGCGCAATGAGTCCGGGGATCACGGTTAAAACGCCGACCCAGATCATGGCCGCATGCCCATCGGGTACTCTCCCTGATGTTCTTGCCGTTATCTTGGGTGCAAACCCCTGAACAACACCATATCCAATCACCCAAAGTGCCAGGAAACCGCCAACGGTCCAGTGATCCCAGCCAAATTGACTGGCAAGGAACACAGGAAGTGCGACCACAAACCAGACATCACGTGCGCCAAATAGGAACATACGCGCCGCAGAAAGTACGTTTATGGGGGCACTCTTGGAAAATAGCTGGGTAAATTTTGGTTTGTTCTTTGCTTGTCCTATTTCGGATTTTAGGAAAAACAAGCTACCTAACCAAACCAGTGTCAATGCGCTGGCCATGATGAGTACAGAGCCTTGGAATCCAACCAATGAGAGCAATGCACCACCGAGAAAAAACCCCGCTCCTTTCAGTGCATTTTTTGAACCGGTGAGTACTGCAATCCACTTATATAACGTGCCTTCGGCATTTGTAGGAACCAGCGCCTTAACCGCACTCTTTGCGCTCATTTTGTTTAGATCTTTGGCAATGCCTGAAAGGGCTTGTGCCGCCATGACCCAGCCAACAGTCAATATGCTTGATGGCACCATTAGCATCGCCAGAGCAACAATTTGAAGCCCTAAGCCTATGTTCATGGTGCGGTTCAAACCAATATGTGCACCTAGCCAGCCACCCACTAAGTTGGTGACAACACCAAAGAATTCATAGAACACAAACAGCAATGCAATATCGAGAGGGCTGTAACCCAAACTATGAAAATGGAGGACAACCAGCATTCTCAATGCGCCATCGGTGAGGGTGAAAGCCCAGTAGTTACCGGTGACGACTAGGTACTGTTTTAGTTCTGATGAAAGTGCAGCAAACGGCATGGTTTGCAAACTCCTATTGTGCTTTGTCGATGCGGCCGACCATCAATGCGAGTTCGGCGGTACGGTTTGCATAGCCCCACTCATTGTCGTACCAAACGTAAAGTTTAACTTGTGTGCCGTTGATCACCATGGTTGAAAGCGCGTCGATCGTGCCTGATCGAGGGTCAGTGCGATAGTCGATAGACACTAGCGGACGTTCTTCGAAGCCCAAGATGTCCTTTAGCGGCCCTTCAGCAGCGGCTTTCAGCATCTGATTTACTTCTTGCTCGCTGGTTGGGCGGCTAACTTCAAACACGCAATCAGTCAGTGAAGCATTGGTCAATGGAACGCGCACTGCATGGCCATTTAGCTTGCCTTTTAGCTCCGGGAATATGTGTGTAATAGCGGTGGCTGAGCCTGTGGTGGTAGGAATGAGTGAGCTACCACACGCACGGGCACGACGAAGGTCTTTATGCGGCGCATCAATAATAGTCTGCGTATTAGTAATATCGTGAATGGTTGTCATTGAACCATGAACAATACCCAACTGCTCATGGATAACTTTCACCACGGGTGCAAGACAGTTTGTGGTGCAAGATGCTGCGGTCACAATACGATGATCATCTGGAACATATTGATCATGGTTAACACCCATGACCACATTGAGTACGCCGTCTTCTTTCACTGGCGCAGTCACTACAACACGCTTTACACCTTGCTCTAAATAGGCGTTTAGCAGTGCCTTTGTCTTCATTTGCCCCGATGCTTCAATCACTAAATCACAGCCAGACCAATCGGTATCTCCAATGGCGCGGTTTTGGCTGCATTGAATCACGGTGTCACCCACGATGATTTGATTGCCTTGCGCTTTGGCTTCGTGGTGCCAACGACCGTGCACAGAGTCGAAGTTGGCTAAGTGAGCCAGTGTTGCCGCATCGCCAGCTGGATCGTTAATAGCGACAAATTCTACGTCACTTTGATCGAATACTGCACGGAAAGAGAGGCGTCCCATCCGTCCAAATCCATTGATACCGATTTTGATAGTCATGCTTTGTCCTTATCATTCACACTGAAAGCTTTAATATTTGGAAAATCATATATGCGAAATAACATATGTAAAGTGAAGATTTGTTGACAAGGTATGAAGCAGGGTGGAAAAAGCTGAAAAATGTGGCGTGTTATCTCCTATGAAATATCACGCTTACCGATAAGAAGTGGCGAGAATGGCTCCCCAAAGGTATTAATCATGTCTGAATCGCATATTTTTAAATCATAATCGTAACAATATGTTTCCATCGGTAACAAATACACAAATTGTTAACGTGCGGAAGTATGTCTAAGTGATAGAAAAACCGCAAGATAGCTTCTGCTAATACCCTGAATTGGCGTTATTATGTTGCAGGATTGTAACATTTGGCGTTTTAGCACTCTGCGCAAAACTATGTAAAAATAGACCCAAGCGAGCAAATATTGCTCAACCCTCTATTAACCCTTTATGTAGGAGTAGAAATGGCCTTTTTCGCGGTTGTTTTTCTGTCTGTTGTTGGTGGCATCCTTGCTGGTGATCATTTTCACTCGTACATGGTGGGCTTTTCACTAGCGACACTGGCCGTTGGTTGTTGTTACTGGCTGAGTTTTCGCCATACCAACTACCCACAACTTGCGCTTCTTATGCTTATCTCGGGATTTGCCGTAAAAATGGGCATTACGGTATTCGGTGTGATGTGGAGTTTGGAACGTGACCTGCTGACATCGCCATTTGTTTTTGCGTTGTCATACCTATTCTTCTCCTTGGTGGCGACATACGGTTACTTTAAATACCGAGAATATGTTGGTAAACGTATTGAAGCGGTGAAAACCAGCCTTCAAAGCAGCTAGCAGCTAGCGGCTAAATATAGAATATTCAGTTATGAAGGTGGCTTATGCCACCTTCATTGGTTTGTACCCTCCGCAATGTATTACCCACACTTTTTGTACTAACCTCTTTGCCTGTTAGTGCCTGTCTTTGTACATTCGTTCCGTCTATATACTCAAGCTTGTGAATGAATATCTACTACAATTTAAGTGGTTCAAAAATAAGACTAAGTGTCAGGTATACATGGCAAACAAAACCCTTAACACCATTCTCATTCTTCTGTGTGTTGCTATGTTGGCAACGTCTGTTGGGTATAGCGTTCATCAGGCGAATCACGTCGAAAAACTCAATGATGAATGGCATCCAGAAACTCAACAGCAATTGAATGTGGCGCTGGAATTTGAAGCATTAGAGAGAGCATTCGGTTATCTGGGCTTCATACATCATTTCAAAAACTACGTGTTGAGGCGGACTGATTACTACTACGTTGAAGCCACGAAAAGCTATTGGGAAGCCAATGAGGCATTGCTCAATCTTCTATTGGTCGATCTCCCTAACTCTGACGTCAATGACATCATTACGATTCAAGACACATTGAATGCGTATTTTAAAAACCTCAATTATGTCTATTTGGAACTGAAATTAGAATCGGCAGTTGATGTCGATAAGCGCGTAAGGGTCGACGACAATAACGCGAGAGAAGCATTAATTAGACTACGAGCAGCGGTAGTTACGAATCTTTCCAAGCACAATCAAAATGCCAACTCTAGAGATGAGAGTAAAAGCACGTGGTCGTACGTTTCCACCTCCCTTCCGCTATTCGTCATTGTATTTCTCGCCATTATTGTTTCTGTGGTTGCCCGCCAGATGTTTCATCGCCAGCGTGAAACCAATGCTATTTTCAATTTCTCTCCTGACGGCTGCCTATATGCAGATTCTGAGGGGAATATTCTGCGTGCAAACAAAGCGGTAACCACGATTTTTGGTTATAGCCTGACAGAGTTAACGTCGATGAAAGTGGAAGATCTGATGGATGAATCATTGCGTCAGGATCATGTTTTACATAGAGAAGACTTTTCCAAGATAAGCCGCACACGATTGATGTCAGATTCAACCACCGAAGTGAAAGGGAAAACGAAATTTGGAAATGCTAAGCCATTATCGATTGCTATTTCTTCGTTTGAATATGATAAAACTTATCGAAATATCGCCATTATTCGGGATTTGTCGGCCCAAAATAAAACGGAAAATGATCCTCAATACGATCTGCTGACCAGCCTTCGAAGTCGACGTGCGATGGAACAATTGATGGACGTGGAAGTGAAGCGTGCAAAGCGGTATGGAAGAAATATGTCAGTGCTGTTGATCAATATCGATGACTTCAAAACGCTTAATGATAACGAGGGGCATACTGCGGGAGATGAAGGTTTGGTGATGGCGGCGGATCACTTACGGAATGTGTTTAGGACTGTCGATCATATTGGCCGATGGGGCGGAGACGAGTTTCTTGTCGTTTGTCCTGAACTGGATGCTGAAGATGCGATCTACCTTGCGGATCGTGTTTGCATGCGATTTGCGAAGTTACCGTTCCCCTGGGACACAAAACTCACAATGAGTATTGGGATCTCTTCAATGTCGCCTACTCGTGCGTCGGGTTCACTTGAAACCTTGTTTGATGAAGCGGATCAAGCTTTGTATTCGGCCAAAGCACAGGGGAGAAATCGGCAACAACACTTTAGAGAGTTGCGCCGACCTAAGCTGGTGAACTAGGTGCGTTAGCAATCCTATGGGGTCTAACGTTCAATTTGGTCGGGCTTGGCCACTGCTCGGCCCTGGTCATCAAAAAAAGGCGTGGGGACGTTAGTGCCTTTTATCTTGTTTTTCAGCATAAACGACATGACCGCCATGAGTGATGAAGCAGAAAACTTAGGATGTGGATTTGTTGGCGGTGTGCCCTTGGCAAATTTCCCCATCACGTAGCATTTTACTGGGCCAAAAGCCGCTTCCTTGCCATCACCATGGATCGCTGTTGTTGGTATACCAGCAAATGGCATTTTTCGGCTAATCGTATTAGCGATAGGTGAATGGCAACAGGCCGTATAAAAGCGATAAACCCCTTTAGGTGTCATTCGCATACAACGTAATTGGTCAGCGCCTTGGTGAATATCAACTTGCGCGGGAGCGAGTTGGAATAATTCAGTCCCACCCCATTCATCTAACCATTTTCCTCCAGCATCCAGACGGTTGGCAAACCCTTGGCAGTCATCGCAATAACACACCAAATGGTTGCCTGTTTTAGGCGAGACATTTTTTACAGTGCCTTGTAATGTGCCACATTCACAACGCAGTGTGAGATCGGTCATTGTGCAGTCCTTTGTCGATTAGATAGTTGAAATAATACCTAATTTAATCCGTCGTTAAGGTTGAAAAAATCACCAAATTCCATCACTCATTGCCATTGATCAAGGTAATTCATAAACTTAGATTAGATCAGAACGATAAGGTAAATGGGTCTTTGCATCGTCAAGGTACTGCTTTATCAACGTATGCTCCCGCTGCAAATAGTCGCCAATGGCTTGATGAAATCCTTGATGCTGCAAGTAATGCGCTGAATAGGTGTAAACAGGTTCAAACCCACGCATCAGTTTGTGTTCGCCTTGTGCGCCAGCATCAAATCGCTCAAGGCCATGCTGGATGCAATATTCAATGCCTTGGTAATAGCAAAGTTCAAAGTGCAGGTTTTCATATTCAGCCAAGCAGCCCCAATATCGACCGTAAAGGGTATCGGACGATTTGAAATACAAAGCGCCAGCCACTGGCTCGTCGTTGACGTATGCAAGAGCAAGCACCAAGCTTTTTCCCAGTGATGCCCCAATGCGCTCGAAGAATGCCTGATTGAGATAGCCTGTATGCCCCGAACGTTTCAGATAAGTACGTTGATAAAAGCGGTAAAACGTTGCCCAGTCGGAGGGTGCGGCGGTATCTCCATCCAGCATTTTTACATCAACACATTGATCGCCAATGCTCTTTCGTTCTTTGCGAATATTCTTGCGTCGACGCGACGTTAGCGTGGCAAGGAAATCATCAAACGTCAGGTAGTTTCGATTAAACCAGTGGAACTGCACGGCGCGTCGTTCAAGAAATCCGCGTTGAGTGAGCGAGGGTAAATCCGCCTGCGTAGGGAAAAGAATATGCGCACCGGAGCAGTCGATTTGGTCTATTAGCGAGCGCATGCCCCCTAACAGATAAGTCGTGATTTCCTGTAGGTCTTCACCCTCGACAATAAGCAAGCGTGGGCCGGCAGCAGGCGTGAAGGGGATGGCACAAACTAGTTTGGGGTAATATTCAATCCCCGCGTCTTCGTAGGCTTCGGCCCAAGACCAATCAAAGACATATTCGCCATAAGGATGGCTCTTAACAAAGCATGGCATGGCACCGACGAGGGTGTTGCCTCTATAAACCGTGAGATATTGCGCCGCCCAACCACTTTTGTGGCCAATGGCCTCACTTTTCTCTAGTGCGACAAAGAAGGCATGACGGGCAAATGGGTAGTCATCCTTCAGTAGGGAATTCCATTCGTCTTCTTTGAACGCATCAATTGTCGGGACTGCCCGACATGTCAAATTCTCTGTGTCGCTTTGTTTGTTGTCCATGTTGATGTTTGATGTCCTTTGAGATGAATACGCATCTTGGTTGAGCTTTTGCTGAAATACAACCCACAGACATGGAGGGTATTTGGGGCCTTTTGGGTGCTCCAGGTAATACACACTGATTAGGTACCAATGCCCGTTAATAGTATTAAGGGTGGTACAAAATTCCAACGATGACATCAGAAGCAATGGAATATGCCAGTTCTGGGTGGGTGTGATATTTAATACTGGTTAATTAGTCTTTATTGGCGTTTTGCTCTTGTTTGTTGGGTTATATGTGGCATAAGATTTCATTAACAATCTGATAACAGGTTGAGGTTTTGTTACGGTTTACAAGGAATGAGAGATGCAAAACAAATTTCTGATCGAAGCCTTCCAAACACCTGATGCGGTGTCACAAACCTTGCTACCTTACTTTTCGAGGTTGAGCAAAGACCCTTATGTCGACAGTGATGTGCGCTTTAGAAGCTATGCGCGTTTTGCGATCGACACTGAGGGAGAGATCATGCGCTTGCCTCATAAAGCCTTCATGCAATCTTCGGATGTAAATCGTGTGGTTGGCGATGTTGAGCGTCATTTCGCCCCGATGGATGATGGCATGGTGACCTTGCCTGAATTCGCTCATCTTTTGAGATCATTCAGTGCTGCAACCGGGTTAGAGCATACCGGCGGTGAGGTTGATGTTCATCAGATCCGTGTGACATGTTCAGCGCAAGATACCAGCGCTCCAGCGCCTGAGGGGATTCATCAAGATGGCTTCCGCTTTGTTGGTATTTTTTGTGTGCAGAGACAAAACATCGCAGGCGGTTTTACGCAGATATTTACATCTCCCGTTGAACAACATCCTCATCTCAATACGGTATTAGAACCCAATCAATTCGTAATTATTGATGACCAACGCTATTACCATCACATATCAGAAACGCTCTCGAGCGAATCTGGGCAGGAGGGGGTACGTGATGTCTTGGTCTTTACCGCTTAATCAAGAAACCGTTAAATCGCTGCGCCGTCAATTTCCTGCACTGCAACGTAAAATTGATGATGTGGTCCCCGTCTATCTTGATGGACCCGGCGGCACGCAACTGCCCGACTCTGTTATCGATGCCTTTGGTGATTATCTTCGTGCTGGTAATTCTAACCTTGGTGGCAAGTTTCAAGTGAGTGAGGAAACGGTGTCATTGGTTGAACATGCACGAGCAAGTGCGGCTGCGCTAGTGGGGGCGGCTTCGCCGAGTGAGGTTTTTTTTGGTCCAAATATGACGTCTGTGACGTTTTCCTTCAGCCGCGCCTTGAGCCAACAATGGCTGCCTGGCGATGAAGTGATCGTCTCAGTGGCGGATCACGGTGCCAATCGATCCAGTTGGGTCACGGCGGCGCAAGACCGAGATGTGCAGGTGCACTACTTGCCAGTGAAAGATCAGCGTGGTGAGTTGGATTTAGATGCGTTGGATGAATTGCTGAGTGGAAAGACAAAACTGGTTGCGCTGACGGCGGCAAGCAACATTACGGGCACAATAACTGACCTGAAAGCTGTGATAAAAAAATGCCACAAGGTAGGCGCAAAAGTGTTTATTGATGCGGTTCATTTGTTGCCACATCAGCTGGTGGACGTGCAGGCATTAGATGTGGATTTCCTCGCCGGTTCTGCCTACAAATTTTATGGCCCACACCTTGGTTTTCTGTATGGAAAAGCCCAGTGGCTATCATCGATTGAGCCCTATAAAGTCGAGCCCGCACCGACTTATGCCCCTCACTGCTGGGAGACAGGAACACTCAATTTCGAAGCGCTGAGTGCGTTTGTGGCCACCGTGGAATATCTCGCGTCGTTAGGCGAGGGGAACACGCTTCGAAACCGACTCGCATCGGGTTACGACAACCTTCATCAGTACGAAGCATCACTGTCTGCTTACTTTTTGAACCAATTGGTATTGATAGAGAATGTGCAACTGTTTGGCCTGCCGCAAGCCGAAGGGCGAACAGCGACGTTTGCGCTTCGCTTCGGTGAGCGAGACCCCGCAGAGATTGCGTCAGCGCTCGGCAAACGTCAGATCTATGTGTGGAGTGGGCATTTGTACGCCGACAAGCTCACGGACGCGTTTGGTGTCACAGACAAAGGCGGTATTCTTCGTGTCGGCTTAATGCACTACAACACAATAGAAGAAATTGACCGTTTCTTTGAGGCTTTGAAAGCGGTGCTTTGATTACCATGTCTGGAACTAAGGCGTAAAAAAGCCGACATGATGTCGGCTTCTATTTCAATCTGCAGCTTATGGTGTATTGGTTAGCTAACGAGCTTGTAGCTGATCACGTAAAACGTATCGTCTTCGGGATAGATCTTGCGGATCAAAGGTTTCAGTTCATCCAGTGGCAGAAATTCTTGGGCGGCATGAACTTCGCCAATGTCTTCAAATGCGATCTGCTCAACGGTCAGAATATCGATCTGACAAACATACTCATCTTTTTCTAGGGTGTGTACGTCTACGCGAGTGCCTGGTACATAATGTGATTCAGACACATCGCGGATCGTGATGGTTTTCTTGCCAGATGCAACAAGCGGCGTTAGCCATTCAAAGAAAGTAATTTTAGTCGGTGCTTGGCTCACAGTAATGCCTCAAATAGGTGAGATGACTATTGATCCGCATTAAAGCACAGCCTGTGAAGTTCTCAATTATATTTCGCTTACCTGTGGCAATAAAGCAGGAATCGCGGGGGGAGGCGAGACAGAGTGACGCCATGTCACGCTAGCACTATATTGCTTGTTTTTGCTTATACATCAAGGCATCTGCATCTGACAGTAAATCTTCTAGTGATGCGTGTTGTTCAGGTTGGTATTCGACTGCGCCATAACTGAATGCTAGCTCATACTCTTTTCCTGAATGATTGTTGTATTCATCTACGTAAGTTTGGAAGCGAGTCATAATGGTGGATGCGACTAACGCTTTGGAATTTGCAAGCAACACAACGAATTCGTCGCCGCCAATGCGAGCACAGAGATCAGACTCTCTAAAAAACGAAAACAGTAAATTGGAAAAGGTTTTTAAGGCGAGATCGCCTTCTTGATGGCCAAATTTGTCATTAATGGGCTTAAATTTGTTGAGGTCGATGAAAATCAGAGTTGCATCAATGCTTGTGCGTTTGCAGATCTGAATGCAATGGGCACCCAGTGTCATGAATCCGCGACGGTTTGAAATGCCGGTGAGCTCATCGATGTTTGAGTTACGCAGAGCCACCAGTTCGTGCTCAATCATGGTTGCGAGGTCAATTAAGGCTTCTTTGTCGTCGGTATCAAATTCTTTAGGTTCAGCATCAATCAGACACAGTGTGCCGATCTTGGCACCATTGGGGGTTTTAATTGGATAGCCCGCATAGAAGCGGATATTGGGATTGTCAGTAACCAAAGGATTATCAGAAAAACGCGCGTCCTTCGACGCATCCGAAATAATGAAAACCTCGTCGCCAAGTATGGTGTGTCCGCAAAAAGATATGTCTCGTGGTGTTTCGCTTGCATCCAAGCCTTGGCTGGATTTAAACCATTGTCGGTTTGAATCGACCAAGCTAACAAGTGCAATCTCAACGGAGAAGAGGCGTTTTGCCATGCGAGTGACACGATCGAATCGCTCTTCCGGAATGGTGTCGAGAATATCTAAAGACTTGAGAGTGTTAACACGAAACTCTTCATTGTCTGGAAAAGAAGGCTTTTTCATCTGTTTTCTTCCCTGAAATTTGGCGCGAACGGCTGTTACTTTTCTGTAATGATTTTCAATGCGTTGATTGTTCTTCACGTGTCACGAATGTGTTGCCGAGTATCCTCAAGGCCCTCTGAATCCTGCCTTTGAGGTTACTCGAGAATAGATAAATTATAGAGCACATTATTATCGTGCATCAATATTAAGACGGTTCGTGTCAAATTTTTCTATCTTTGTCTGTTATATTTTATCGTGGTCTATTTGTAACGATTGTTTTGTCACAAAACAAACAACATCTTTCGCGGTTCTGTTGGCTTGGCCTTCGAGATCTGTATGTCGACGTTCAGACAGCTGTTATCAGCATCCATGATAAAAAATGCGCTTCAATCTATCTTGCCAAGTTATGTTTCAAGTACAATGAGCGATTACATCGAGAAAGCCATCGGAAGCCGCGTCAATGCGTGCTCGCAAACCACATGGCTGAACGTGATCAGTACAACTTGAGATAAGAAACGTTTGTGAACACAAGTAGCGGAATACGACTAAATAAATTCATCAGTGATTCTGGTTTTTGCTCGCGTCGCGAAGCAGACAAATTCATTGAGCAGCAAAAAGTCACCATCAACGGCATCGTGCCTGAGCTTGGCACCAAAGTGCTGCCAGGCGACGAAGTAAAGGTGAACAACAAACGCATCGACAAAGTGCCTGAAAGTAAAGAAGACCGCGTTTACATTGCTTATAACAAACCTATTGGTATTACCTGTACCACGGCGAGCAATGTACGTGGAAACATTGTTGACGCGATTCGTCACCCAAAACGTATTTTCCCTATTGGACGTTTGGATAAACCTTCTGAAGGTTTGATTTTTCTGACCAGTGACGGTGATATCGTCAATAAAATTCTGCGTGCGGGCAACAATCACGAGAAAGAATATCTTGTCACGGTTGATCGTCCTATCACGCCAAAATTCCTTGAATTGATGTCAAACGGCATCCCAATTCTGGATACCGTCACCAAACCTTGTGTCGTCGAAAGACAAAGTAAATTTGTTTTCAAGATCATCCTGACCCAAGGCTTGAACCGCCAAATTAGACGCATGTGCGAATACTTGGGGTTTGAAGTTACCAAACTAAAACGTATTCGTATTATGAACGTGCGTTTAGGGACGTTGAAACTGGGCGAGTGGCGCGAGCTAACACCACAAGAGATGGATGACATTAACTCTGCTGTGGCTGACTCTAAGAGTACTTTTGTCCCTGATGAGGCATACGTGAGTAATGAGCCAGGATCGGGTGACGTGAAAAGCGCATCGAGTCATGCCGCTAAGGAAAATCTAAAATCCGGCAAGATTGCTTTTGCGAAGCCAAGAACATCATCAAATGCGCGTTCTGGACGTGGCGATGGCCGTTCTTTCTCGAAAGACGATCATCGTAAAGATAGCTCACGATCGGGCAATGCACGCCGTGGCGATGCTCGACAAGGCGATTCACGCCCAAGTGACTCGCGAAAAGGTGAGTCGCGTAGAGATGACAACCGCCGAGATGACTCTCGCCGAGGTGGCCCTCGTCCAGACAATGCGCGTCCGCAACGTTCCGATAAAGACGGCGCACGTCGAGACGGTTCGCGTAACGACAGTTCACGCAACGATAACTCGCGCAAAGAGGGCTCTCGTAGCGGCGGAGCACCTCGTAACGCACCGAATGGTACGCCTAACAATAGAAAACCGAGAAACCGTCGCCCATAGTTTATGAGCCGCAGGCTTGTGGCTTATGTTTAAGGTCGCGAATCGAGAAAGGGGGTGATGATGTCACTCCCTTTTTTGTTGTTCGGATAAACCTTGAAGCATTCACACCGGAAGTTTGATTGTGTGTATTTTAAGTATTGGCAGTGAATTTGATGATGAAGTTACGTGGATTTTGCCGTTGGTTATTCATGCTTGGATACTGATAGATATCGAGGAGTGATGCAGGAGTTGTGTTGAGAGTGTGCGTCCTTGCATCCTCTCTTTCATAGCAGAAAGTCGATTCGTGAGTACTCATACCACACGCTAGAAAGGACTCTCCTTGTTCAGTTCGTTACAAATTTCAACAATCGCAAGAGAAAGGCCAGAGACTATCATCTGCTGTTGACGTATAAGTTGCATTTGATAGAACTCCAAACCCACATCATCATCAGGCTGCATCACGTCCAGTTTTACCATGCCCATTTTTTCTACCAAGTTAAGTTTCTTGATGGCATTGAGAATGAAAGGGTGCGTAAACGTGTACTCTTCACTGTCGTTGTTCAATTGATTTCGTAGTTTGATGATGTCATTGATGTCTTGATAAATCGCGTCAGGCAATACACCCAAGCCATAGAGCAGCTTAAGACGAACCGCAATATCTCCCAGGGGACCAGTATCATCGAGCAGTGGGCCAACGACAGATTTCACGGCAAAGTCATCTTTGCGGAAAATCCGTTGCACGAGAGAGTCAATCGCATCGGTAAATACCTCCACAGAGGCAATAAAGAACCCTCGCACTGACGGCGCGCTGTTAAGCCTTTCTATAATCTGCGTTTCTTTTATCGGTGCTACCATCTTAGGCTTGGTGTTCTTCCTCTGTAACGGGAGCTTTTGCTCCCGTTTATCGTTCCCATTCAGCGGGAAATTGACTTTAAAGCTGGTGGTAGATTGACTCAATGCTTTGCGCCTCTTTGCTTGTTTCTTCTAGGCCGCAATAGTGTGCAAGCGTTTTGATCACACCGTGTTGTTGTAAATAGGTTTGAAGTTCCACGGCTTGCGGGTCAGTGCTGTTTTCATATTTCAGCGCGGCAGCAATGCCTTTTAATAATGCATCGTTTTCGGTTTCGTATTCCATTGTACCGAGTAACGGCCTGATTAATCTATCATTCGACCCCAATTTTCTGATCGGCTCACGTCCGACACGTCCTACTTCATCAACGAGGAAGGGATTGGCAAAGCGCTCAATAATCTTATCGATGTAAGCATAATGTTTTTCACGATCAAAACGATAGCGTCGAATGAGTACTTCTCCGCTCTCCATCATTGCTTGCGTGACATCGGTTCTGATTATCGGGTCATCGATAGCCTCTCTAATAGTGTTATAGCCATGAAGGCATCCTAAATAAGCTGTAATACAGTGGCCAGTGTTAAGAGTAAAGAGCTTGCGCTCAACATACGCCATGAGATCACTAGTGCGTTCCATGCCTTCAATGGCAGGGATCTCGCCTTTGAATTGCTGATCGTCAACAATCCATTCGCTGAAGCTTTCGACGGTGACTTCAAGTGGGTCGTCGTTCGCCGCATCCATCGGGGGAACGATACGGTCTACGGCAGAATCGACGAACCCAACGTACTCATCAGTTTTCGCTTGTTCATCTTCGTTTAAGTGGCGGTAAACCTCTGCCTTGAGGTGGGTACTACCACGTACCATATTTTCGCAGGCAATAATGTTTAACGGGGATTCATTACCGTCTGAAAATCGCTTTTTAAGGCCCTCGGCAATGGTGCGCGCGATTTTGTCTAATACGTTTGCGCCGACGGCTGTGGTGACCAAATCTGTGGTTGCTATGCGGTCGATCACATCAGCACTCATCGAATTAACCGCTGAAATATGACTGACTGACTCAATGGTACTTTCTGTACCAACCACACGAACATTGTATTGTTGTTTATGGCTCAACTGATCAATCAGTGGCTCGTTGACATCTGCAAAGGTGACAGCCACGTTTGAATCAGCAAGGAGCTTGCCAATAAAGCCGCGACCAATATTGCCAGCACCAAAGTGTACTGCTTTTTTCATGATTATTACCTCACCAACAAAGTCGATCTTTTGTATCAAGATCTTGTTATAAATAAAGAGCCAACAGGTGCTGGCTCCTTTTGGCTTAACTGGGCTTATGCAGCCTCGGTTGCAGAGAGAATCTCCAGGACTTCATTAACATCGTTCGTTGAAGAAAGACGTTCGATAGCATCTGGATCATCCAACGCGTTGGTGATGGCGGTAATAACTTGAATGTGTTCGTCGTTCTTCGCAGCGATACCAATAACCAGCTTCGCTACATCGTCTTCGTCATCGGTAAAGCGCACGCCAGCAGGGTATTGGCAAATTACGATACCCGTTTTCTTGACCTTGTCTTTCGCTTCAATGGTGCCATGTGGAACCGCGATAGACTCGCCAAGGTAGGTTGAAACCAGTTTTTCACGAGCAAACATAGCATCTACGTACTCTGGCTCAACGTAACCCAATTCAACCAAACGTTCTCCTGCAAAGCGAATTGCGTCTTCTTTGTTGTCTGCACGAAGGCCAAGATGCACGTTCTTCTTCTCGAGTTGGAACGCAGGTAGAGGTTGAGGCTGTAGGGTTTCATCGTTAGCGGCAAGTAACGGTTTTTTGATGTACTCGGCATCATTCGCGGCCTTTGGGCCTTGTGCCGCCAACAGTTGTGTCACCAAGTTGTTGTAAATCTCACCATCTAAGAAGTTTTTCAACGAAATGTGGTGAGCGTGCTCAGCATGTTTACGAGCACGATCTGTCAGGTCAGAATGGGTGATCACGATATCAACGTCTGATGGAAGATTGTTAATCGCCACGTTAGTGACACTGATATCAAGGCCTGCGTCTTTCACTTTCTTACGCAGCAATCCAGCACCCATGGCACTCGAACCCATGCCTGCATCACAAGCAACGATGATGTTCTTAACGTCAGCCATGTTTACGTTGCCGCTACTTTTAGCGGCAACTGCACCTTTTGACGTCGCTTTCATGTCTTTCATTTGTGATGTTGCTTTGTTCAGCGCATCTTCGTCACCGTCTTCATCGGTGGTGCGCTGCGCTTTCAGTAGAATTGATGCTACGAAGAATGACACTGCGGTTGAAGCCGTGACTGACAACAGTACGCCCACCAAAGAGCTTTTGGGTGTCATCAACAAAATCGCGAAGATAGAACCCGGTGATGCAGGAGAAACCAAGCCAGCGTTGAACACAGTCAGAATGAAGACGCCGGTCATGCCGCCAGCAATGGCAGCTAGCAGAAGGCGTGGGTTCATCAGTACATATGGGAAGTAGATCTCGTGGATACCACCAAAGATTTGGATGATGGATGCACCGCCTGCTGTTTGTTTTGCCATGCCCTTGCCGAAGAACATGTAAGCCAACAGAATACCGAGACCTGGGCCTGGGTTAGCTTCAATCAAGAAGAAGATCGATTTACCCGTTTCTGCAGCCTGCTGAATACCCAACGGAGAGAAAATACCGTGGTTAATCGCATTGTTTAGGAACAGAATTTTCGCTGGCTCAACAAGGATAGAAGTAAGAGGGAGAAGGTTTGCTTCAACAAGGAAGTTAACCCCTGATGCCAGTACGTCTGAGATGACTTTAACAAATGGGCCAATCAGGAAGAATGCGATGATGGCACACAGCATACCGATGATGCCGGATGAGAAGTTGTTAACCAACATCTCAAAGCCGCTTTTGACTTTACCATCCATTTTCTTATCGAAGGTTTTGATGGCTAGACCACCCATTGGACCTGCGATCATTGCGCCCATGAACATTGGAATGTCGGCGCCAACGATAACGCCCATGGTGGTGACTGCACCCACAACTGCGCCGCGGTCGCCGCCCACTAGCTTACCTCCGGTATAACCGATAAGAAGTGGAAGTAGGTAGGTGATCATAGGACCAACCAGAGCAGCCATTGTTTCGTTAGGCCACCAACCGGTTGGAATGAACAGTGCTGTGATTAGACCCCACGCGATAAACGCGCCAATGTTAGGCATAACCATGTTTGAGAGAAACCGACCAAAATTTTGTACTTTGATCTTCGCATCTGGTGATATCATAAACGTTACCCGTTTGAAGTTTCTTTGAATTGTGTATAGCGGTTCGCCAAAACCGCTGGTTTGTTTGTCGTCAAAATCAAATTACCACACAAACACTCAAAGACACCGATAACGGGTTTTTATTGATCTTTGTCACGTTATCTTCCTCGTGAGTCGCCAAAAAAGTGAGAGCCATCTCGCATTTGCCGTGTAGTTTTATTTCATTTCCCTTTGGATTCAGAAGTCAATATTTTTCTATTGCAATAATGCCGATCTAAGTCTCGTTTATTGATCTTGTGGTTGTGATATTTATTGTGACAAGCATCACTAAATTGACTAATTTACGGGGATGTTAAAAATTTTGAGTGATCTGGATCTCTATTTGTTGATTAATTCGCGTCATTAAAAAATAGAAGTACTTCCCGATACTTGATTCTGTAATTTTTTGACATAGTGTGATTGCTTTGTTTGTCTTCGACCTGATATACCCAAGTTGCTTGAAGATACTTGGGAATATCACTGCATCTAAAAATGTGTCGCCGGATGAGATTTGGTTAATAACCAAGCACTCAGATTGACTCTGTTTGAGTATAGGTATCACTCTGCTATGCTGGCTCGAGAAAATAAACTGGAGTGATGGAATGAAAAAAATTAAACACGAAGCCCAGTTACTGAAAAAAGCGCTGCAAATTGGAGAGCAGTACGCGGCGAAGCGCGGGTTTACGAGCTTTGATGATGGGACGTCCAATAAAATCAAAATTGAATGTATCTACCGTCTATTGGTGGATGACAAAATTATCGTTCCTCTTGCCTCAGATAAGGAAGACGGCCCCAACATGAAGCACAAATTGGTGCTTTGGATTCAAAAACAGCTTCCCGAAGGACACGCACTTCTCGCTGACTAAATACCAAAACAAAGCTCAGACCAAAACAAAGCTTCACCATTTTTCATCTCGCGCAGATTGGCAGTATGCGTAAACAACATGAGAGTCCTGATCATGAAAAAGACAGCACTTATCTATGGCGCAATGGGGTTGATACCCTTTGTTGCTTTCGGCATTTTGTTACCTATCTGGCCAATCGACTGGCAGAGCGCACTCGTTCACACCTTTTTGAGTTACAGCGCAGTTATTTTGGCGTTTCTTTCTGGTGCTGTGTGGGGAATGACAATCAGTGGCGCAAAGCCTGACAAGCCAACGAATGGGTTAACGGTAGGGATTGTATTTTCTTTGGTTGCGGTTGGCGCTTTGTTGATGCCGTATCCTTATTCGCTCTACTTATTGATCGCATCGTTTGTGATTTTGTTTGCGCTGGAAGTGGGGCTGATGTTTAAAGGAATTTATCCATTTTGGTATACCCTCATGCGCGCGGCGTTAACCGCTGTTGTGGTGGTGTGTCATATCTTCTTACTGTATTGGTTAGAAGGGATAGGACTGAGTGGGCTGCCTTCTCAGGCGATATAAACGAAAAGCGCCGAAAGGCGCTTTTTTATTGAATATCTATGTCACCAGCGGTTAATCTTCTAGATCTTCCTGCCATGGCATTTCTGGCAACATTTCAAGATGCTCTTCATAGCGTTTTAAGTTGAATTCGCCGCTACCTTTCGCTACATCGTAGACTTCTACCATCAGCGCACATGCGATGTACTCGATGGCCTCTTCTTGAGAGGAACCTGTCATGCGCAGACGCATCAAGGTTTCTTTTACTTTCTTTGGATTATTGTCGGAGAGTTGATTCTCAACGATTTCAATCAGGTGTTCACTGGTAAGGATGTCGTCGTCATTCATGATTTTTTGCCTTGCGCTTGCGTGGTTATGTTTTTCGCTGAGTATGGTACGGCAAAAGGAAGACTAACCGCTACTGAGACAACGTAATTTTATTTTTACCACCATACTTAAACAGTTATACCCAAACAAATTCTCGCTGAATAAGCATATTGAAACTGCTTGGGTAGAGTCATGACTTGGGAGTATTGGATGAATACGGAAGAAGTACGAGTAGAACATGACAGCATGGGTGATGTGGAAGTGCCCAAAAATATGCTTTATCAAGCTCAGACACAGCGAGCGGTGAATAATTTTACGGTAAGTGGAAGGGAGATGCCTGCACCGTTTATTCGCGCGCTGGCCATGGTGAAGTATTGCGCCGCTAGTGTGAACAGCAGCTTGTCGCTTTTGGATGCCCAGATTGCAGAAGCAATCACGGAAAGCTGTGAAGAAATATCTGCTGGAGAATACCTTAATCATTTTCCTGTCGATGTATTTCAGACAGGTTCAGGCACCAGCTCAAACATGAACATGAATGAAGTGGTTGCGACCTTAGCAACCATTAAATGTGGCATAGACATTAGCCCCAATGACCATGTCAATATGAGCCAAAGCAGCAACGATGTGGTGCCAACAGCGATTCAAATCAGCGCAGTTTTAGAGTGCGAAAATCGATTGCTTCCTGCCCTTGATATTCTGACGAGCACATTGGTCGATAAAGAAGCAGAAGTTGGGCATATCGTCAAAACAGGGCGAACCCATTTGATGGATGCCATGCCAGTCACCTTTGGGCAAGAGTTGGAAGCATGGAGACGACAAATGACTTGTTGTCAGCGTGGTATTACTTTTGCGTTAGAAGAGGTAAGGAAGTTGGCGCAAGGTGGGACAGCGGTAGGAACGGGAATTAACGCACATCCTCAGTTTGCGTCATTGTTTGCCACTGAGATTACTGCGTTCACCGGAACGAGATTTGAGCCTCATTCTCACCCATTCAATGTGATGGGAAGCCAAGATGCCTTAGTGGGTTTGTCTGGCCAATTGCGTAATCTTGCCGTCGCCGTCATGAAAATCAGCAATGACTTAAGATGGATGAACTCTGGTCCTTTGGCTGGGCTCGGTGAGATAGAACTTGAAAGCTTACAGCCCGGTTCTTCGATCATGCCGGGTAAAGTAAATCCCGTTATCCCAGAGTCTAGCGCCATGGTCGCTGCGCAGGTTATGGGCAATGATGTCACTATTGGTATCGCGGGGCAGTCGGGGAATTTTGAGCTTAATGTGATGCTACCGTTAATCGCCGACAATCTACTGGACAGTATTCATTTGATGGCCAACGCACTTAATCTTCTTGCAACAAAAGCTATCGCGACGTTTAAGGTACGTGAAGATCGTGTGGGGGCGGCATTGGAGAAAAACCCAATTCTAGTAACAGCGCTTAACCCTGTCATTGGATATTTGAAAGCGGCGGATATTGCAAAAAAGGCTTACAACGAAAATCGGGCAATCATAGCGGTCGCGCTTGAAGAAACGGATTTGACACGAGAGCAGCTCGACGCGCTGTTAGATCCAGCCGCGTTAACGCGCGGAGGAATTGCGGACAAATAATATACAGTAGGTGATGGGGGCGTTGGTTATAGAGCGTGAAATGGCAAGAAGGTATTGGCAACATCGTTACAAACGGCAACTATCGATGAATGCGCAGATTCTTTTCTTGGTTTGCCCTCGTTTACCTGAGACAATTCATTCGTATTTTTTATATCAGACGGCTTAATATGAAACTTCTAGTTCGCAACCTTGCGCGCACCACGACAGAGCACGAACTGCGTGTTCTTTTTTCAGCACATGGCTCAGTGGGTGAATGCACGCTCGTTTTAGACCAAGAAACAGGTCTTTCAAAAGGCTTTGCGTTTGTTGAAATGCCAAATGACGATGAAGCAAAAGCAGCGATTGCAAGCCTGAATCAAAGTGATGTTGCCAGCAGCAAGATCCGCGTTAAGAAAGCTGATTAGTTAATTCAGTCTTTCTGAACAATAAAAAGCCAGCCTGATATGGGCTGGCTTTTTACGTTTTACGCGTCGCTGCTACTCTTCTTTGCTTAACGAAACAGCATTAATGCAGTAACGCAGTTTGGTTGGCGGCGGCCCATCAGGGAAGACATGCCCAAGGTGCGCGTCGCACACGTTGCATGTCACTTCAATGCGAGTCATGCCATGGGAAATGTCCATGGTGTACGCCACGACATTGTCCTCGACAGGGGCAGTAAAAGACGGCCATCCTGAGCCCGAATCAAACTTTTCCTGAGCATCAAAAAGGCGTGTATTGCAGCAGGCACAAGCATAAATTCCGGGGTGAAAAATACCGCACATTTCAGAGCTAAAGGGGCGTTCGGTGCCATGTTTACGCGTGACATAGAATTGCTCTTCACTCAGCTCGGCCTGCCATTCCACCTCCGATTTTTCAACCCGACGCGGAGGGATAGGGTTACCGTGTTTCGCGGTGGTTAATACAGACTCCCAGTTAAGCATAGTGTCACCTTCTTATATGTTGTCATTGGAACGCGCGTCATAAAAACGCGCTGTGGATGAGAAGACCGCATGGGGTGTCGATTACTTTCACGGCACAAGAGCGCAGCTGAACATCATGATGTGTACTATGGTTGAACCATGATGTGTCACCAACTTCACTTCGCCCATCTTTCTATTCGCTTGGGCTATGGACAGTCAGCATTGCGTGCAATGCTCATTTTTCTGATCCTGACTATCACAGGTTGTTCTTCTTCTAACCCTATGACAGATACGCTCACAGATATCTCTCAGATCAAAGATGATGAAGTATTAGTGGTGGGTCGGCTGACAGTATTGCCTGCTGTGGTTGGCGCATCTTTAAAACAAGAAACTGACACCTTTGAGCCGTTTATAAGGGAAAGAGTGCTGATTTGGATTCGCGCAGACAACGTTTCTGCCAATTCACTTGGGCTACTAACAGATTGGGGCCAGCCGTTTTATTTCGCGATTCCGAAACGAACCCAACTACTCACAGGGCTAGAGCGTGCAATCGATGATGATGGCGACCTTGTCTATGCCATGTTGGTGCTTCCGGAGCCACTCAAATTTTTGGTACGTGTTGACGACAACGTGGTGTACATAGGCAACCTGCGGTTATACACCGATGAGTTTGATGAGATTGTTGCTGTTGAAGTCGTGGATGAATCTCAATCTGCTATTCATGACATCCGTCAGCGGTTCGGGGAGCAGGTTCGGTTTCGCGTCTCCTTGCTCGCGCCTTCGCAACATTTTCACTAGATTCACGTCAGAACTGCACCACATCGACTGTGGATAATTGACCAGCGTATAACTGAGTATCACAGTCTGAAACTAGATGGAATTAGAGGCATTGTTCTCTTCGCTATCGAGCGTTTGCAACGCTTTTACACGACGCTGGTCTTCGGGTGAAAAGTGCGTGTTTATTAAGGCAGTTAACGCGCTGTCTCGTTCAGCGTCAGAGCCAAATTCTTGATCTAGCATGTCACCGCGCTCGGTCAGATAACGTTGGAAGGTTTGGTGAAAGGCCGTTTCTTGCACATCGAGTTCATGAAGACGTTGTGCGGCATCGTCACCAACCAACGCGCGGATTTTATCAATGTTCATCACTCCATCTTGCTGAGAGAGGGTGTTTAAGTTGCTAATCAATGCGGCGTTCTGGTAACTCTCTTTCATATCCGGCGGTAATTGGTCGAGTTCAGATTGCCATTGCGCTTGGTAGCTCTCCTCATCAAGGCCCATTAGCTCAAGCTCAAGGCGTTTGATTGCCATTTCACTCGTTAAGTTTTGTTCGTAAAACAGGCGCTTTTGTTCTTCTTCGCTGAAATGCAGTGATTGAATAGATAGGCTCTGATAATGAACATGGAGCAAGTACTCTATACCTGATAATGATGTTGGTGCGGCGATCAGCGACAGCGATTGACGATACGCCTGATACTTATCGAACAATGCTTTTTGGCGTTCTCCGAAACTCATTGTTTCCGAAAAATGGCTATAGGCATCGTTCACTTGTACCAAGTCTTGTTCACCTAAGGTCGAGAGAAAATACTCAAACGTATCACGATCTGATGAGATGTCGACGTCAGTTCCAAGATGAGAGCGTATCTGCGCTTGGTCTTCATTTTCATCGTTTGCGTACAGGTAGACAAATGCAGCAAATACTAATCCCACCACAATGAGAAAGATGATTTTGTAAGACGTATATGTAATGCGCATTTGGGACTCCTTGTCATCCTAGATGTCAGCGTATGCTTCTGTGATCGTTTGTATTAGCAGGATGAGAACACTGATTTCTAAGTGTGTAGACGTCGACATTATTGTCTATGGTTACAAGCCTTGTCGCTTCAACCTGTTGGCGTGCTGGCGATAGACAGTCACAGGATCCGTTTCAAATAAGTGGTGAAGTCCGAAGAACTGGTTCACTTCATCAAGATGATTCATGCGATAGTTGCTTCGAATCACACGCCCTAAATGTGTTGCGCAGCGTCCTACAAGCCCATCGTTGGGTTCTGAAAAGAACAGCCCTGTGACGAATAGAACAGGGTCGGTGATATCGAAGATGTTGGTCGCAGTGCTCGTGCCTGACCAAGAGTAATAGTAAACACCATTTGATTCGCGGTAACGCCCTTCACCGCAGCGAGACGTAGGTATGCCTTCTGGGTATTTGGCATTGAATGCCAACGAGCCTTTGGTCGTCAAAGAATTCAGTGAAGCGAGTGGGTCTTGAGGTAAGTGACTGCCGCCCGATAAAACACTAATTAATCCAGACAATGCTTTGGCCGCGCCGACTGCAACTGCTTCCCCTGAAGAGCCTGGTGAGAAGGTTTTTCGTACGACATCAGCAAATTCTGATCCTTTATTCACGCCGCCAACACTGGTGACTGAAGCCACATATCGTGGTGCAACGGAAGCGACATATCGTGCTGTTGGACTACCGTGGCTGTGTCCGATTAGGTTGACCTTTTTTGCCCCTGTGACCGCAAGTACCCAGCGAACTTGCTGCAATAACTGCTCGCCGCGTTTTTCTGAGCTGTTCGTTGCTGAAACCTGTGCGACAAAGACTTTTGCGCCGCTGCGGGTTAACGCTTGTGGGATGGCATGGAAATAGTCAACGCCCGCTATCCGGTCGAAGCCAAACAGGCCATGAACAAGCACGATGGGGTATTTGGTTTGGGTATAGCCTGTGGCAGAAACCCCGCTCGTTGTTGATCCCGCAAACACGGAAAACGAGGCGGTGGCGAGTAGCAATGACAATATGAATCCTTTCACAATAATTACCTCTGGTCAGTCCTCTGATGTCGATTACATATTAACCATCGGTTAACCCTGCCAACTGTCTCAATAATAAGATGTTGACGAATTGTTAAATTCACTTGAGTGGAAATTGAGGAAAGATACGGGGTACAGAGTGGCGGGAATATAGATAAAAAGAACAAAAAAGAGTTGCAGATAGACTGCAACTCTATACAGATAAACGAAATGTCAGTAGCTACTTCGTCTGTGGCTTACTGAACGCCGATGCCGAACTTAATTTCATTGCTTGCATCATCAGTCACTTCATCCAAGTAGTTCTCTACCTGCTGCTCAACCATACGGTCTGGTTCTTCGAAGTAAGCAATGTGGAAGATTGCATCACCTTCATTGACCAGTGGTAGTGTTTGCTGACCGATAATAATGCCACCCAGTGGTGCAATTGTTTGTACTTCTTCGCTACCGACTGGGCTGCTGATTGATGCTAGCAACTGACCTTTACTGACACGCTGACCAAGAGACACGTGTGAGCGCAAAATGCCGTCTGACTCTGCACGAAGCCAACGCGTCGCGCGAGCAATAACAGGTTCAACTTTCGACTTGCGTGCACTCTTGCGGATCATCCCCAGGTGCTGCATCACGCGCTTAACGCCATTCACACCCGCAGTAATCGCATACGGTTCGAAACGTAGCGCTTCACCTGCTTCGTAGGTGATGACAGGAATGCCAATTTTCTCGGCTTCAGAACGCAAAGAACCTTCACGAAGCGCAGCATCGATAACCACAGGGGTGCCGAAAGCGATCGCCATTTCGTTGGTTTCTTCGTTGGACAAATTCGCACGGATTTGTGGCAAATTGGTACGGTAAATAGCCGCGGTATGCAGGTCCATAATATGGGTGCATCGGCGTACGATCTGTTCAAAGATCTGATATGCCATGCGTCCTGCAATCGAACCACGTTCTGAGCCTGGGAAACAGCGGTTGAGATCTCGGCGATCAGGGAGGTAACGTGATTTGTGAATAAAGCCGAAAACGTTAACGACAGGGATCGCAATAAGCGTGCCTTTCAGCGTCGCTGGATTAATGCGCTCTAGCGTCTGACGGACGACTTCAACACCATTCAATTCGTCGCCATGAATGGCGGCGTTAATCATTAGAACAGGGCCGGGCTTCTTTCCATGAATAACTTCCGCTGTCACTGACAGCGGCGAGTGTGTGTAAAGCTTGGCAACTTCAAATTCAACGCTAGCGCGTTCACCTGGCGGGATGGTGATCCCGCCAATTTCAAATGCGTTATTTTTATTATTGGCTTTTGACACGTGTCCTTGTCCTCGGAGCAGAGACTATTTTCTCTATATGTTCTATGACCAAAGAAGCTACGTCTTTTCCGGTAGCTGTTTCGATCCCTTCTAAACCTGGTGATGAGTTAACTTCCATTACCAGAGGTCCGCGCTCAGAGCGCAGCAAATCTACACCCGCAACGTGAAGGCCCATTGCCTTTGCCGCTGCAACTGCAGTTTTACGTTCTGTTGGCGTGATGCGTATCAGTGATGCGCTGCCGCCACGGTGGAGGTTAGAACGGAATTCGCCAGGCAGAGCTTGTCGCTTCATGGCTGCAATGACTTTGTCGCCAATCACGAAGCAGCGAATGTCCGCACCGCCCGCTTCCTTGATGTATTCCTGAACCATGATATTGGCTTTCAAGCCCATGAAAGCTTCGATAACGCTTTCTGCTGCTTTGCGTGTTTCTGCCAATACCACACCAATACCTTGCGTGCCTTCCAAAAGCTTGATCACAACTGGCGTGCCGCCAACCATGCTCAGAAGGTCTTTAATGTCACCCGGCTTGCTTGCAAACCCAGTGATCGGCATACCGATGTTCTTACGCGACAACAACTGGAGTGAACGCAGTTTATCGCGCGAACGTGAAATGGCCACGGAATCGTTAACGGTGTATATGCCCATCATTTCAAACTGACGTAATACAGCGCAGCCATAGAAAGTCACAGACGCACCGATGCGTGGAATGACAGCATCAAACCCGACCAAGTCTTCACCCTTCAGGTGAATTGATGGCTGGGTTGAGTTGATGTTCATGTAGCAACGCAAAGCATCAATGATTTTGTATTCGTGCCCACGTGCTTCACACGCTTCGATCAGGCGGCGAGTGGAGTATAGATTTTCGTTGCGAGATAGAATTCCAATTTTCATAAACTTAACCTTGTGGCGCTTCAACGATAAATGATGCTTCTGAATCAACCAGCAAGCGGCCTTCCATTGCGGTGCGTCCCAATAACATTCTAAATATCATGCTATCGCGTGCAGTCAATGTCATCTCAATCAGATAGCTCAAGTTTCCAATAATTAGCTGCGTTTCGATCACATAGCGGAGTGTCTCATGGCCGCCGGAGTCACGCACTGTTCGCATGTCTTTGACTTTTGCATGGCACTCTTCTTGAGTGATGTTGTCGTCTTGGATAGGATGAATCATAAACTTCACCCATTTTTCGCCATCTTTTTCGTATTCTTCGATGCCAAACGTATGCAGGCAAGACGTTCGCGCGCCGGTATCCACTTTTGCTTTAATTGCAGAGATGTTTAGCTCAGGCAGGCTCACCCATTCGCGCCAACCAACCAACATTTTTGAATCTGCCAATGTTTGGTTTGAGTTCTCGACGTGTGTTGGTCGAGTGGTGTTGTTGTTAGTCATCTCTGTCAATGCCCCGGATAAAAAATGTCGGAAAGATGGAGTGAGCGCGTCAGTCGTTGACACTACTCAAGTAAACGATAGTTGCTTTGCGAATATATTCCGCTCACATTTATAAGAACTGATTGAATAATCAACACTATCGTTACAGCTCCGGCGGCACAATTATCGCATCCACATTGACAGCACCGCACTAAGGAGGGCGCAACTTACAGCTTTGCTCTATAAGCGACAAGTCAATTTTTCATTTGTCACGATAAATTATATTCATCAAGGCTTGCGGCCTATCCTTTACGCGCTAAGCGTTGTGAGTCTTTGCGCTGCATTGCTACATTTGGCGAGAATTGTTTATCGTAAAAGAGATAGGAGATTGTCGTCATGCCTGACTAACTTCTAGATATAGGATTCAGATTCGCACATCTCGTGCAATGTGAGGAGAAAAGTCTAAGGATTGTGGCCCCTTTGAGGGGCTTTGACAACAATGCCTCTCTGAACAAACACCTTTAAGTCAGTTGAGTTCGTCGTGGGTGCTTGATGGTGTAACAGCATCGTTTAACGATAAGAGAAGGGCGATAACGTATTACGAGTACGCATAATGTATGGTTCTGCTAAAAGCCGACCTATTGTGCCACTCGCAAAGTATATCGACTAAGCCTTCTTCATTATCGTGTTGGCCGATTTCACGTTCGATAAAGCCATGTTTCTCCCAAAAGTAGCGAGCACCTTTATTGACTTCGAATGTATACAGCCGCAGATCCCCGCTGGCGGTTTCTTTAATTAAGTGAACTAAAGAAGAACCAATCCCTTGCCGCTGTGAACCTGGCGCAACATAGAGTTGAGTAATAAACGCTTCTTCTGCAGCAATCATGCCTAGCACGCGTCCGGTTCTGCGTTCAATGGCTAGATAAATCCGGTTCGTTGCCGCGAGAATTCGGTTTAAATAATAGCGATGTGCTTCTAGATTGTGTGCTTCAGGTTTTCCTATGGCTTTTTCTTTACTTGCTCGCCACATCATGATGGTTTGCTCGGTGTAACGCGGGTGGTAGTCAACAATTTCAATTCTATGGTTCATAGGCTCTTCTAAATCTATAACACTGGATTAGAGGGCTGGACTGAACTGCTGCAAAGCACGTGTGAAAAAAGCGCTATTAGGATCTTCGACGTATTCAGCAAACGGTGAGCAGTTTTCAAAACCAAAACGTTGATAAAGTCTCCGTGCGGGTTCAAATTCTGTTTCAGTGCCCGTTTCTAAACTTAGACGTGAGTATTGGCGTCTGCGTGACTCTTGAAGAATATGTGCGAGGAGGTTCGCAGCAACGCCACGACGAAGAAAGTTCTCTGATGTACGCATTGATTTGATTTCGCCATGTGAGGGGCTAATTTGCTTTAGCGCTCCGCAACCTGCCAACTCACCATCGACCCACGCACTCCAGAGCGTGACATCTGGGCTTTTCAGTCCATTCAAATCAAGTGCATGAACACTCTCTGCAGGGCTAATTTCGTGCATGCGATTGAGGTGCTGTTGGAGGAGTGCCTGAATTTCGTTACCACTGAGATCGTCTATGCGTATTTCCATGATCGCTTCCTCCATTAAGTAAAATCATCCTGCATTTAGCACTGTGTTTGGGCGCTGTTCAAGTTTGTGTTTTTGGAAGTAACCGAAGGTCATGCGCTATGTATGATTTATATCAGGCTGCATACGAAGGGAATGTTGATGTTATTCACTGATCTGTTATCTATCGATGGGGGATTGATTCAAGTTAAGGGAGGAGCGTTATGCATCAACATGAACTCAAATCCTCGACTTAGATCAAGTTTCTTTGGTGATGGAGTGCATCAGTGTTGCCATTATGTGTCGTCTGCTCATTAAACGAGAGCAAGAAAGGCCTTTCAAAGCCTCCTTATCCATACCTTTATTAAGTCGACATTGATTGAATAACGACGCATCGCAGTAAGCGTTTGTCACAACCCTTTGAGCGAAGCCTTTCTGACTGCTTTTTGCTTCATTCTTACCATCAGCAATAAACTCAACATTACGATTGAGATACCTAACCATTGATAGGGCCCTAAGACTTCGCCGACAAGGAAAATGCCAAGAGTCACTGCGGCTACAGGGTTGAGCATACTGATCATCGCCATTGAATCGGCACCAATCTTTTTGATTGAACGTGAAAATGCCCAATATGCGAAAGAGCTGTTTAGCAAACTTACCCAAAGCAAACCGGGCAGTTCATGCAGAGTCAGTGCTTTTGGCATGCCTTCGACCAAAAAGGCGATTGGCACCAACATCAATCCACCCAGCGTCAATTGCCACGCAGTGAGGCGAAAAATGTCAGTCACTGGCCAGTTTTTTAACCACAATGATGAACGTGCCACGAGTGCCGTCGCTGTCAATGCGGCTGCTGCGCCGATTGGGTCGATATCTGCACTGGGATTAAGGATAAGCACAACACCACCTAACCCAACTAAAGCCAGTACCAGCATTTTAAATTCTGGTTTTTTTCCTTCGACTAGCCACTGAACCAACATCAGTTGTAAAGGAAGTGTCGCGCCTAAGGTACCCGCGACGGAGCCAGGTAGGCGATACGCTGCGATAAAAAGGAGAGGAAAGAAAGCCGCAATGTTGAACACACTAAGCAGTGTCATTTTGCTCCAAGGCAAAGGGGGCCGACCGGGTTTTAGTATTAACAGCAAAAGGCCTGCGGGTAGTGCACGCCATACTGCCACCCAAAATGGCGATAAATCTGATAAGAAGAGACTCACCGCAGCGTAGGTGCTGCCCCACAGAATGGGAACAAGTGCTGCGAGTAAATAATTTGGCACGGTGAGCTCCTCATTGATATTTCGCTAAAAAGTATCTTTTGTAAAAGATAAAGTATTCGCTTTCGTGTTTTCGATCAAGTATCTTTTACAAAAGATACTTTTGGAGGCGTAATGAAAACGGATCACGTTGATACAATTTTGGCCCAGTGGAAGGCGCAAAGGCCGGATTTGGACTGTTCTCCTATGGGGGTCATTGGGCGCGTAGGTCGTGCGAAACAGTTAATGACCATTCGGGTTGATGGGGTGTTTAAGCAATTTGATCTGAGCAATATTGAATTTGATATTCTCGCCTCGTTACGTCGAGCGGGTGAAGCGGTCACCCCGACAGAACTTTATCAGACGTTGATGCTGTCATCTGGTGCGATGAGCACTCGCGTTGATGGGTTGGTGAAGCGTGGATTAGTTGAACGACAAGCAAGCGAAATAGACAGAAGAAGCTGCCTCGTGACGCTGACAACGGAAGGTTTGGTATTAATCGACAAAGTGGTGGAAGCGCATGTCGACAATGAACGAGAAATGCTGTCTTCGCTCGATGACAATGAACAAGCACAACTCGCAGCTTTGTTGAAAAAATGGCTAATGGCAAACGAATAACGGAGAGCTATCGGCCTTCAAGCCAGGTACGCGACAAAAATGGGAACACCGATAGTCTCACTTATAGTTCCAATATTTAGGATTTGTTGCGTCATAGTGGCTGTTCTGCATGCTTTGAATATGAGGTAAAACGCCATGGAATTGATCCCAGTCAGTGAATTGGTAAAGATGGATCTCCAATGGTTGCGTGGTGACGATGCACGCTTTAAAAGTGTGCTAAAAAGCCTCAAAAGCGGTGACAGTATAAAAGAGGCGATTCAACTGATTCGGTGTGCATGTGGAAAAACCTACATTCTTCAGGATGGTGGTCACCGTATCTCGGCGGCGTTTAAGCTGTTCCAGGATACAGGGCAAGATCTGCCTATTCCTGTGTCCATATTTCAATCGAATATTCCCTGAAACGTCTCACTAATATTTCATCTCTCCTTACTTTCTCTGCCCTTCTACTGTTCTACTCAGTGACGTGCCTAACGCCCAAAAATTCTCGCTGAACAAGCATCTTGAGGTTATTTGGCTATGCGTAATCTCGTTGCATAAGTGTGTTTATGTTTATCGTGTATAAACGACTATATTTATTAGACAACTAGAGTAAATGTCGCTAACAGCGTGAAATTGTGCGTTTTCGGGGTATGAATGTTTCGGTTAATCTATGCGAGTGCTGCCACCATTGAGTTTAGTGAATCAAAGCTAATGCAGCTTCTAGGTAAAGCACGTACACACAACGCAGGAAACAACATCAGTGGGTTGCTACTTTATGCAAAAGGAAATTTCTTTCAGATCTTAGAGGGTGAGCAGCAAGCTGTTGAAAGGCTTTATTGTCAAATTCAGCAAGATGATCGTCATACCAGCGTAGTGGTGCTTGAGCGCAGTGAGATCACCAAACGTGTATTTCCAGATTGGTCCATGGGATTTAAAAATTTGGAGCATTTTGATAAGCAAGAACTGCGTGGGTACAACGATTTTCTCGATCGTAAACTGTCTGCGAAAGAGTTTGGCGAGATGGGCTCGGATATTATTTACATGATTGAGCAATTCAAAAGTGTTTGGTGACCGGGTGATGTTCTCTCTCGTTCTATATCTCTTCTTTTAGTCACGTTATTTCCTCATGCTTTTCTTTCGCAAAATGTTCTTCCGCAAAATCAATAACACATAAGAAACTTTATGCATTTCTCGATGATGAGTCAGCAACGGGGAGTGCAACAAGATTAATATTAAATCTCAAACTCGCTTCTTTTTATCCATGCTGCATACGTCAAAAAATGCGTAGGCATAGGTTGAAAAAAGGCTAAAAAACCTTAAAAAGTTTTAACCAAAAAGCAACAAAGTCAGTGGCTTGATCATAACGCCGCATTTCGGGTTCCGATATCAGTAATCGCGAACGGCTGAGGAAATAGATCATGCTATATGTTGATGGCTTAGTTACCGCCTTACCCGTAACAAACAAAGAAACTTATCGACGCCTTGTGACTGACGCTATCCCGTTGATGCGTGCCTATGGTGCGATCAATGTAGTGCATTGCAGTGACCAAAACTCTGATGACTACCCTTCACAAAGTAGCAATCACAACGCCAAATCCGTCGTCCTGTTTTCGTGGATTATCTGGCCGTCACGACAAGTGCGTGATCAGGGTATGGAAAAAATGCTCTCCGATCCGCGCTTTGATGAAGTGATGAATCCGATTGCACTCGACGGTGAACGAATAGATTTGGATGCATCATTCAGTCCTAAACTTCACTGATACATACCCAAACCCATTGTCACTGAACAAGTGTCTTTAGGCTACTTGGGTATATGTCTAGACCCTTCTCGCGCTTTCAATAACTTGCGCTCATTCTTCGCGTCCTGTTTTGCTTGTCAGCTAATGAAGTGATACTCCTTTATGATTGAATAAACTCAGGCAACTTGTGCTGCCAGTGGACGGTATGTTAAGTCAATATCGTTGGCTAAAGGAAAAGGACGACGACTATGAGCGAATACATCATCAAAAAACAAGCCATTGAAGAAATGGAAGGGGTGACCAAAACCCACTTTTTGAATGCCAATGCGGTTAGAAAGAGCAAATCATTGGGTGATCTCGTTGGCCTGACAGGATTGGGTTTTCATATCATTGAGATTGAGCCGGGCCATGAGTCAACCCAATACCATGTTCACTATTTTGAAGATGAATGTGTCTATGTGCTGGCAGGTAATGCGGAAGTTACTATTGATGAAGAGGTATTCCCTGTCTCACAGGGCGATTTTATTGGTTATCCCGCGGGAGGGTTACCACATACCATGATCAATACCGGAGAGAGCACACTGCGATGTATTGTTGTAGGGCAGCGTCTTGCACATGATGAAGCGGATTATCCACGCTTAAACAAGCGCATCTTCCGCAATCAAGGACGTCCTTGGCAAGTCGTTGACATAGAAGATATTGATTTCCCCAATGCTGGTAAGAAGTGATGGGACAAAAGCATCAAGAAATTGCCCTCGTGACTGGGGCAAGTCGAGGCATTGGCGCGGCGACAGCGAAGCGTCTTGCTGAACAAGGCTTTGTGGTTTGTGTGAATTACCATTCAAGAAAGGATGCAGCCGATGCTGTGGTTTCGTCCATTAAAGCCACGGGGGGCCATGCTTTTGCAGTTCAAGCAGACATATCGCAGGAAGAGGAGGTGATGGCACTGTTTGCTTGTATCGATACATTCGGTATACCGCTAACTCGATTGGTTAACAATGCGGGTATTTTGTTTACTCAAAGTAAGCTGGTGGACATGAATGCCGACCGCATTAACAAGGTATTGCTCGCCAATGTAACGGGGAGCTTTCTCTGTGCTCGCGAAGCCATCAAACGTATGGCGATATCATCCGGTGGCAAAGGTGGTGCGATAGTTAATGTGTCTTCTGGGGCCTCCCGCACGGGTTCGCCAAACGAGTACGTCGATTATGCCGCCAGTAAAGGTGCGGTGGATACATTGACTATTGGGCTGTCAAAGGAAGTGGCGGAAGAAGGTATTCGTGTTAACGGTGTGAGGCCGGGTCTAATCCATACTGATATTCATGCTGATGGCGGAGAGCCTGACCGTATTGCTCGCCTTACCCCGCGTATTCCTTTGCAGCGTGGTGGTAGCCCAGAAGAAGTTGCTGCTGCAATCTGCTTTTTATTGTCCAATGACGCGTCTTTCTCCACGGGTACCATTATTGATGTGACGGGAGGTGTCTAACACGCCCCGTTTGAACGTAAACGCCACTGGGTATCTTTGACAATATGGCACGTGTGGTGCGTTGACACGTTGGACTCTAAGTCATCGGGTATAGGTTTCGTTACACTATCCTGCTTCAAAAAATGGAATGCGGTATCAACAATCACTCCTATCTATGAAATAATCTTCAACCTAATAACAGGTTGATAAGTTTGATGTTGTTACTTATGCGCTCTTCCTTTTATGTCTCTGCTTTTTTTCTGTTCTTATTGTTTGTGCCGTCGGTGTTTTGCGCTGAAATTACAAACGGATCTGAGGCGGCTAGAGGCAAGCCTCTTTATGATCGGCAACAAGTGAACACGAGTGAATCTGTTTGCAGCAGTCACTTACGCACGATGCTTTTACAACAACAGATTACGTTCAGTGATAGTCAGAATTCAATGGAAATTCGACGATTCGCTGAGGAAAGCATTGATGTGGCGCGCGCTGTATTTGAGGAAAAACAGAGCTACTGCGCCGCCAGTTTGGCGCTGATCCAGTTTTTGGAAATCGATGCCCTTGAAAAGGCGTATGCACCAAAAACCGGTCAGATTCAAAGTTTTGATCATCGTCCTTGATACGCGACTAAGCCGTCTTTTTATTGGTCTTAGTGTCGAATCGGTCTAGAGATTTCGACTTGGAGATAGGTGTTTCTTGCGGTAAGCCAGCGGGCTTATCCCGTTAATACGACGAAATTGTCGACTGAAGTTCGCGAGATTGTGGAAACCGACCGTTTGGCTGATGTCGGCAATGGTGTTATTGGTATCACTCAGAAGCACACAGGCGCGTTGGATTCTGACGCGGTTGACGAAGTCAGTAAATCGATGTCCTGAGGATTGATGAAAGAAACGAGAGAAGTATGATTCTGTCATGCCCAATTTATCAGCAAGCGTTTTTAATCGAAGCGGATGCTGATAGTTTTGCATCACGTAGTCCACCACTTCATTGATTCGTGTTTGCAAGGTACCTGCATCTTTCACTTCTGATGCTGGCATATTCGAAAGCAAGCGCGTATTTCGATGGCTGAGATAATCAATAAACGAAAGAAAGTTCACCAAGCGTGTCACGCCTTCACTTTGTTTTACTTTAGTAAAATACTCCACGGCCGTATCAAAAGGGACATTTAAAAACTCAATCCCCATTTTAGCTTGCTCAAGTAATGGACCAAATTGGACGAGTTCAGGAAATGACTTTGCAGCGGTATAGAAAAGATCAGGTTTAAACAGGATCACCATGTCACGCAGTTCGTGCGTTTCCCCTGGCGCTAACTGGCTTTCCCAGTTATGAGGCAACCACGGCCCTACCAAGGTAAGTTGGCCTGGTGAGAAAGGACCCAAGTGGTTACCTATCATGGCCTTGCCATTGGTTTTTACGATGAGATGCAGTTCATATTGTTCGTGCACATGCCAGTGAATGCTGTGGTGCGGCACACCATGTTCTTTATAGAACACGGACTTATCTTCTATCTGTATAAATTCCCAAACCGGATCTTGAGCAACTGACATTAGGTGTAACCTCTACTTGCTTGTGTGACCATAGGTCGGCGACAGCGCTTGATACAAACGGTCAAAATGCACGTGCTTTTTCACATAGATATTGTGTCTGTCGGGATCGGGCAAAAAGATCGCTTCAACAGGCGGCGGAGTGCAGACTGATTCGATATCTTGTTGAGTGTGGCTCAAAATAGCGAGTCTAGCGGCGCCCATTGCTGGCCCGGTTTCAGCGCCTTGGTATTTGTGAATGGGGACGTTTAATACATCTGCTAGGATCTGAAGCCAGAACGCACTTTTCGCTCCGCCTCCAATGGCACCAAGTGCTGTTAAAGAGGGATGACGACTGTTGAGTGCTAGCAAACAATCTCGAAAGCTGAATGCGATGCCTTCCAGAATGGCTTGTGTCATGTCACTGCGTTGGGTCTGCCCCGTAATACCTTCAAAACTGCCCGTTGCAAAAGGATTGTTATGCGGGGTACGCTCGCCTGTGAGATAGGGAAGAAAATAGACGGAGTCATGAATATTGTGCTGGCTTTCTGCTTCTTCTAACAATGTTGCAATGGGTGTTGACGTAATGGTGGAAAACCACTGAAGTGGACTGGCTCCATTAAGTAGGCAAGCCATATGGCACCATCGGTTTGGCAGCGCATGTGCGAAGGCATGAATGTAAGCATCTGGGTTGGCGAGGTGTTGCTCTTTGGCAACGAATATCTGACCAGATGTGCCGAGAGATAAAAAGGCATCGCCTTCGTTGATCGCCCCAATGCCAATACCGCCGGCTGACGCATCACCCGCGCCTCCTGCGACACAGACTTGCGTGGATAAGCCAAGTTGATTTGCGATGTCTTCTAGCAGTGTGCCGCTGTTTCCATTACCTTCAATCAGCGTTGGCATTTGCACTCGCGTCAGGTGACAAGCTTGCAAAATGTCATCATCCCAATCGCGCTTGGCTTCATCGAGCCATACCGTGCCGGCTGCATCACTCACATCGGTACAATACGTGCCGGTCAGTTTTAGACGGACATAATCTTTCGGCAGAATAACTTTGTGGATACGGCGAAAAACGTCAGGTTCATGTTCATGCAACCAAAGCAGCTTTGGCGCGGTAAAGCCAGGCATGGCCGGAACGCCTGCGGTGTGCCCTATGTTCGGGCACAAACGGTTGAGTGTTGCGCTCTCTTGGAAGGCGCGACCGTCATTCCATAAGATAGCAGGACGCAATGGTTGGCCTTGGTCATCAAGGCACACTGCACCGTGCATTTGGCCTGATAGCCCAATCGCTGCAACCTGACGCCATGCTGATTCATTCACGGCTTGTAGCGCTTTGAGCGAATTGACGGTGGCTTGCCACCATACATCTGGGTTTTGCTCGTTCCACAATGGCTGCGGCGAGTCGATCCCATAAGATTCTGAGTGGCTATCAAGTACATCACCGTGGCTGTCAACCAACAGCACTTTCACCGCTGACGTACCAATATCAATACCGAGATAGGTCGTCATATCGTTAGCTCATCACGTTGCCGCCATCGACATTGTATGTCTGGGCGGTGATGTAGTCCGATAACGGCGAGGCAAGAAACAGTGCCATGCCGGCAATATCATTGGGCACACCCATTTTCCCGAGGGGGACGTCTTCACCCACGAGTTTTTTCTTTTCACCCAGTTGGCGGTTTTCGTACTTGGCAAACAGGGCATCCACGCTATCCCACATTGGGGTATCAACCACGCCAGGCGAAATGCCATTCACTGTAATCCCGTGCTCTGCAAGGGCAAGCGCTGCGGATTGGGTGTAACTGACCACCGCAGCCTTGGTCGCGCAGTAATGGGCGACGAGCGCTTCTCCTCGTCGTCCTGCTTGTGACGCCATATTGATGATCTTGCCACCGTTCCCAGCTTCAACCATCGCCTTAGCGACATCTTGCATCAGAAAGAACATGGCTTTCACGTTGACGTTGAACAGCTTGTCAAACTGCGCTTCAGTGGCTTCAAGGAACGGCCCCATGTCGAACACCGCCGCATTGTTAAACAGCACATCAATGCCGCCAAACTTCGATACTACGGCGCTGACAATATGCTGACGCGCCTCAGCATCTGTGAGGTCAGCATGCAGATACGCAAGGTTGTCGCCATATTTATCGAGTAGGGCACTCACGCCAGGGGAGGGATCTTGGGGTAAATCGACTATCACACATTTCGCCCCGCTGGCGAGGTAGGCATAGGCCACCGCCAGACCAATGCCACCGTTCGCACCAGTAAGTAACGCGACTTTGCTATCGAGCACCGGCTTACCGTGAAGGTCGAGAGAAAGTGTCATGGGTAGCGCTCCTCATATTCGTCTAAGGTCTGCTTGATTTGAATGGCAAGGGATTCACCGAAAAACGGATAACGTTGATTGAGCCCCTGCCAGACATCAGGGTCTTGCAAGAAGGCATCGATTGGGTCAGTTTGCTCCATCCACCCTTCTGCAACCGCGAGGTAGGGGTCTTTATAGTTAAACGCAAAGCGACCACTGATGTTGAGTGCCAGAAAGCAGTACCAGTGTGCAATGAGCCTCATGGCAGCGGTCGGGATATAATCTCGTTCTAGATTGAGTTTCACCGTTGGCAAAATAAACTGTGGAAATTTGCTGATGCTGTCCATTGCTATACGTTCGATGGAATCGGCAATGTAAGCATTGCTGAAACGAGAAATGATGATTGCTCGATATTCTTCTAAATCAAACGGTCGGTCGTAAATCGTCGGGATGACTTCATTTTGATGATACTGCTTGAGCCATTCGTTGAGATTGGCGTCTCGAACATTCTCATCGTAGGTTTGATAGCCACGCAGCGCACCGACATAGGACAGCAGAAAATGTCCGCCATTTAGAATGCGGATTTTTGCTTCTTCAAACGCATGCACCTTGTTGGTGAAGGTCACGCCGACTTTTTCCAATGGGGGAAAGTCGGTCGCGAATTTGTCTTCGATGACCCATTGCTCGAAATTTTCGCCCATGATTGGGCAGGCATCATCCACGCCTAACTCTCGCTTAATCTCTTGTGACAGATTCGCTGGTGGCACGGGTGTAATTCTGTCCACCATCGAACACGGGAAAGTGACGTTGTCACTCATCCAGTTTGAAAGGTCACTTAACTCAGCGGCCTCAATAAACTGACCAAAAGCTTTTTCAAGACGCTTACCGTTGTCGCGTAAGTTATCGCACGTGGCGACGGTGATAGCGCCTGATGCCATACTTTGGCGAGTGAGCAGTGCGAGTGCGAGGTAGCCATACAGAGTTTGAGGTTGTCCACTACCTTGGCTAATTACCTTTATGTCATGTGAAATCTCAAGATTGGCGAGGTTGAGATCGTCGCTGTCAGTAAGGTAGTAACCCGCTTCTGTCACTGTAATAGTTAGGGCTTTAACGGCGCTATCATTGAATATACGTTCAATCACAGAAGGGTCGGCTGAGGCATCTTCTACGCGGTCGATACTGTCTATCTCAATGTATTGTGCAGTGCCATCTGGGGCGATGCGTTTGAAATGATAGAGACCTTGTTGCTGTTTCAACGCATCGGGTATACGGCGTGTGTCATCTCGTAAATTCACATCGGTGTAATACCAGCGATCAGCTTCTGGGAGCTGCTCGTTGAGCAGCTTCAAGTAAAAAGCCTGATGACCGCGGTGGAAGGCACCAATACCAAAATGCACAAGGCGGTTGTTTTCAGACATGGCTAACCTCGCCGTATATGTTGGTGGCTTTTTCTTCTTTGTCAAAAAGATAAACTTTTGATGGGTCCAATTTTACGCCAACAGCATCACGCAACTTAGGCGTGAATTTAGGGTCTGCACGCACGACGATGGTTTCGCCACTTAAGGTACGGACGTAGGTTAGCGTTTCGCTGCCCAACTGTTCGATGACTTCGACATCTCCGTTGATATGACCTTCATCGGTGGCGCAAATGCTCAAGGATTCAGGGCGAAAGCCAATGCTTCCGGCTTCCAAAGCGCGCTCTGTATATGCCTCTTTGGGTAAAAGAATTCGGGCGTCGTCATTGAAGGTAACGTCTAACATCTCTCCACTAAATACCTTGTTAACGGACAAGGTATTCATTTTGGGTGTGCCGATGAAGGTGGCAACGAAACGGCTGGCAGGCTGGTGATAAAGCTCAAGTGGTGTACCGATTTGGGCAACTTCACCTTGGCTCATGATCACCACTTTGTCGGCTAACGTCATGGCTTCAATTTGATCATGCGTGACGTAAATCATGGTGCTTTGAAGTTCTTGATGCAGCCTTGAAAGTTCGATGCGCATTTCGACACGCAACGCCGCATCGAGGTTAGACAAAGGTTCATCAAACAGAAAGACTTTTGGATTTCGCACGATGGCGCGACCAATGGCCACCCGCTGACGCTGACCGCCGGAAAGCGCTTTTGGCTTGCGGTCAAGCAGTGCTTCAAGTTTTAGCGCTTTGGCAACGTTACCAACTTTTTCTTCTATTTCTTGCGGTGGGCGTTTTGCTAGTTTGAGCGCAAATGACATGTTGTCTTTCACCGACATGTGCGGATAAAGCGCATAGCTTTGAAACACCATGGCCACGTCGCGCTTAGAGGGGTGGGTTTCAATGATCGACTCACCGTCCAATCGAATATCCCCGTCAGAAGAAGACTCTAAGCCGGCAATTGTCCGTAGCAACGTTGATTTACCGCAACCTGACGGTCCCACGAAAACAACGAATTCCCCTTTTTTAATCTCGAAGTCGATGTCCTTAAGCGCAAGGACGTCACCGTATTTCTTGTATAAGTTTTTGACTTGTAAGTAGCTCATTTAACAGCCCCGAAGGTTAATCCTTGAACCAGTTGTTTCTGACAGAACCAACCCAGAATGACGATAGGCGCACACGCAAGCGTAGATGCAGCAGACAGCTTCGCCCAGAACAATCCTTCTGGACTTGAATAGGTGGAAATCATGGTGGCCAGCGTGCCTGCGTTAGCAGACGTTAAGTTGATTGACCAAAATGCTTCGTTCCAACTCAATACGATGGATAGCAATGCGGTAGAAGCAATGCCCCCTAACGATAATGGAAGCAACACATGACGAATTTCTCCTAGCGTATCTGCACCATCAAGGCGCACTGCTTCAAGGATGTCACGCGGGATGTCCTTGAAGTAAGAGAACAGCATCCACACCACAATCGGCAGATTGATCAGGGTATAAATAATCGTGAGTGCAAACGTGGTATCGAGTAGTCCTGTCTTTTGGCACAGCACATAGATAGGGATCAATACGCCAACCGCTGGAAGCATTTTGGTAGACAACATCCAAAGCAACATATCCTTGGTGTGTTTTTGAGGATAAAACGCCATGGAATAGGCCGCGGGAATCGCAATGAGTAACGCCAATATTGTTGAGCCGAACGCTGTGATCACCGAGTTAATCGCAAACTTCATGTAGTCGCTGCGCTCTTGCACAATGCCAAAGTTTTCAATCGTTGGTTCAAAGATGAACGCGGGTGGCACCGAAATCGCTTGTTGTTCGGTTTTGAATGCCGTTATTAGCATCATAAAAATTGGGAAAAAGACCAGTAGCGCCAATGCCCAACAAATAATGGGACGGAGCCAGCCAGTTTGGTCGATAAGTGAAACTTGTTTAGCCATGATGCCTCCTTAAGCGACCAAGTTTTTGCCAATGGCACGGATGAGGAAGAACGCAACAATGTTGGCGAGAATGACTGCAATCAAACCACCCGCAGAGGCGACACCCACGTCGAATTGCATCAGTGCTTGCGCGAAGATCAGGAAGGCGAGGTTGGTGGACTCGTAGCCCGGACCGCCGCCTGTGGTGACAAAAATTTCAGCAAATATCGACAACATGAAGATGGTTTCAATCATCATCACGACCGCAATGGGACGGGCCAGGTGTGGCAGCGTGAGATAACGAAATACTTGCCAGCCTGTTGCACCATCAAGCAGTGCCGCTTCTTTTTGTTCGTGATCCATCGATTGTAGCGATGTGATAAAAATGAGCAGTGCAAAGGGCATCCATTGCCAACTGACCATGGTGATGATGGAGCCAAGAGGGAAAGCGGTAAGCCAATCTATAGGCTCCAGCCCAACACTTTCCCACACTGATGCCAGCACACCATAAACGGGGTGCATCATCATATTTTTCCAGATCAGGGCGTTGACAGTGGGCATGATGAAAAAAGGAGAAATAAGCAGGACACGTGCAATGCCGCGACCAAAAAAGGGCTTATCTAACGCAATGGCGATGAGCAGCGCGCCAATTACAGTGACCACTAGCACCATGCCAACTAAGGTCAAGGTGTTGATCAGTGCAGGCCAGAATGCATCATCGGTATAAAAGAACTCGAAATTCATCGAGCCGATAAATTCGTTCTCTCCGGGGTAAAGCAGGTTATATCTGATGGTTGAGAAATATATCGTCATGGAAAGAGGGACGATCATCCAGAGCAGCAAGCTGACAAAGGAGGGCGCAACCAGCAGTCGAGGCAACCATTTTTGCATAGCGACTATCCGAAAAACTAAAGAAGAAGTAGCCGGACAGCGAACTGTCCGGCGAAAGGGGTTTACTTGTAGTACCCAGACTTACGCATTTCGCGATCAGCTGACTTGTTGGCACTTTGAAGCGCTTTTTCTACCGTTGTTTTGCCTGCTAGTGCAGAAGACAATTGCTGACCCGTCGCAATACCAATCGCTTGGAATTCAGGGATGGCAGCAAATTGAACACCAACGTAAGGGCTTGGGTTCTGTGTGCTGTTGGCGGGATCTGCCGAATTGATGGCAGCCAGTTCCGCTTCAGCAAACGATGCGGCATCAAGGAATGCTTGTGTCTCATACGTTGATTGGCGTGTACCTGTCGGTACGCTTGCCCAACCATTCTTCTCAGCCACTAACTTGATGTAGTCTTTTGACGTAGCCCAAGTGACAAATTTCTGTGCTGCTTCCGTGTTTTGGGTTGCTGCGGGTACTGCCAGCGCCCAAGCCCACAACCAGTTTGCACCGCGATCGGTGACAGCGACAGGAGACTGTGCAAAGGCGACTTTGTCATGCACTTTGCTCTGTTTTGGATCGGTAATGAATGATGCTGCAATAGTGGCGTCAATCCACATACCGCACTTGCCTTCATTGAACAGGGCGAGGATTTCGTTAAAGCTGTTCGAGCTTGAGCCCGGAGGGCCGTAAGTGCTCAGAAGATCCACGTAGAAGTTAACGGCGTGGTTCCACTCTGGCGAGTTTAGCTGTGGTTTCCAGTTTTCATCAAACCATTGAGCGCCGAACGAATTCGCCATGGTGGTGACGAAAGCGGTGTTGTCGCCCCAACCAGGTTTACCACGAAGACAGATACCGTAAACGCCGTTATCCGGATCGTGAATCGCTGCGGCAACATCACGAATGTGTCCCCACGTTGCGCGATCTGGGACTGTCATACCGGCCTTGTCGACCAGATCTTTACGGTACATAACCATGGAGCTTTCGCCGTAGAACGGAACGGCATATAGTTTGCCGTCGACTGATAAGCCTGCGCGCATTGACGGAAGTAGGTCATCTACGTCGTAGGCAGCATCGGTTTCGATTTCTTTCAACCAACCTTTCTCTGCCCAAATCGGGGTCTCGTACATACCGATTGTCATGACATCAAACTGACCACCTTTGGTCGCGATATCTGTAGTGACACGTTGACGGAGTACACCTTCTTCGAGTGTCACCCAATTAAGTTTTATATCGGGGTTCTGTTTTTCAAACTCTTCGCTAAGCTTTTGCATTTCGATCATGTGACCGTTATTCACCGTCGCGATGGTTAATTCGGTCGCCGCAGAAGCGGACATTGAGAAAGCGGTACAGCATGCAGCAAAGGCGGTTAACGTTTTCCTTGTAGACAGCATTTTTAGTTCCTCATGGTTAAAAGATGAACATCGTTGGTGTTAACATCTGTTTAACAATGTAAGTACAAAAAAAGGCAATAGTGAATAAAAGCGGTGAAGAAAAGTACTTTTCTTTATGAGGAATGATGATTTTTTTACTTTGTGGTGCAGCGAGGGTTCAGGTAATTAGGCAGTAACAAGTTACGGCTGCCTTTTTATTGAGGCAGCCGTATGGCGTGACTTTTCTGATGAATCAGCAGTGTAGGGCCTTAGACTCAAGCTCTGTCAGCAAGTCTTCTGATATCGCAATGGGGGGGTGTTTTAGTATGCGTTCGCAATAAAGCGTCATGAAATCTTCGCGGATCAACTGTTCTAATTCTGTGGCGCGTTCTGTCGGGCAAAATATACGAATATGGACCTGTGGGTCTCCTAAGTCCGTCGATGTGACTTGTACGTGCGGATCGGCGCCAGGGAGATCGACACCAGCATGACGCTCAATCACATGGTTGTATCGCGTGGCCACTTCATAGAAATCTTGGCAGTGATCATCAATGTGCGCCAATAGGCTTGGTACCATTGGGTATAAATTGGTTGTTTCTTTTACTGTGATTTTAAATTCATGATAAACATAGCGTTTCATGAAATTAAGGTTCTTTACTGGTGTGGTGAAAAATAGGCTGTTAGGAAACGTAGCAGTTTTACCTGTGTAGTTGTACGTCCCGTGGTAGAGATCGATTTCCTGAATTTTTGTCGCCATCAAATTGTGCTCAATCACTTCACCGCACAGAGAGCCGACTTCAATCCATTCACCAATTTGAAACGACCGCGAACTCGCGCGTTGGATCGATCCTGTAAAACACAGAATGATTTCCTTCGAAGCAACCACCACGGCTACCGCAATGGCAGTCAGTGACAGTGCAAATTCATTGATCTCTGACTGCCAGACCAAAAACATCACGATCAGCAGAATGGTGAAGGATCCGTTTTTGGTTTGTGAGATCCATTTGCGCTGTTCTTCGCTAAGAAAATTGGTATCGCCCCAAATGAACTTGATCATGATGCGTCGAATCGTCCAGATGACGGTGATGATCAACAAGGTCAGGAGAAATTTGTGCTCACTAAAAAAAGTGATGAGTGACTGAAGTTGTTCCACTGGTGCTTCCTGTTATACGCGAGTACTTAAATCGGTAAAATGCTTCGGCGCAACACTACTGACTAAATTGAGGCTTATCAAGGGACAGCAAGCGCTGTTTTTGATATTGCGCAGTTAGCGAGGCCGCTATTTCCTAAAGTTTAGCGTGTTGAAGGAGATCGTGGGGTTTGCAGGTGTTTTCGTATTGGTGTGCAGGTCAGTGTTGGAAAACGATGGTGGCCACAGATAGTGGCGATATAACACAATGTATTGCACATCAGCGCCTTACATTGATACACATTTCCGTGCCAAGAATAACCGCGACTAACTCATGTCCATGCCTTTATCAATCACCGATCATCAACCATGATTATTGAATAGCGATCAGCTGTCTCATATAAGATTTTGGTGTTGTATTTATGGTATGTTGGCGTCAATTCAGTGCTTTGTGTTTTCTCTGTTCGCCAGTCGCCGTCGCGACTGCAGCAAACATCGAAAAGGTAAGCGGTCAAAGCGCATTGCTCTCAGACGTTCAGCGCGCTACCTATTCGCGCTCGCAATCGCCATTTTCTGGATTTGTACCTATCGAAACCGTTGTTTTGCCTAATGGCAAGGTCAAGTCGAAACACCAGCAATACTATCAAGGTCTGCCTGTTCGAAAAGGCCGTATTGTTTCTGATAAAGATGCTGGTGGTTTTTCCAATGCACGCGGTAAACATGTGACTGGGTTGTCTCAAAGTTTGACGGCCGTCACCCCCTCGGTCAGTCATCAACGTGCAAAACAATTACTTAAAAATCAGTACCTGCTGTCACCGCCTTTTGTTGATGTTGTTATCCCTGAAGATGAAACTAGCGAGTTGTTTGTATGGCTCGATGATAACAATATTCCTCGCTTAGTTTATGAAGTCAGCTTTTTTATTCCAACTCAAAAACCAACACGACCACATGCTTACATCGATGCAAAAACGGGTAATATCCTCAAAATGTGGGAAGGTTTAGCGCATGCGGCAGATATTGGTCAAGGGCCAGGTGGCAACACGAAAACAGGGCGTTATGACTACGGTGTTGATTACGCAGGCTTGAATATCAATAAGGCAGACAATACTTGTACGCTTGAGAATACCAATGTGAAAACCGTTAATTTGAACCATGGAACGTCGGGGTCTACCGCGTTTTCATATACGTGTAATGACAGCAGCAATACCAATACACACAAAAGCATCAACGGTGCCAACTCTCCTTTGAACGATGCGCATTTCTTTGGTCAGCTTGTGTTTGATATGTACAACGATTGGCTGAGTATGGCGCCCCTTTCTTTCCAGCTTGTGATGAGGGTGCATTACAGCAACAACTACGAAAATGCTTTTTGGAATGGATCATCCATGACATTTGGAGATGGTTACAGCACCTTTTATCCCTTGGTAGATGTCAATGTGTCTGCGCATGAGGTTAGCCATGGATTCACAAGTCAAAATTCCAATCTGATTTATTCGGGAATGTCGGGCGGCATCAATGAAGCTTTTTCCGATATTGCGGGTGAGGCGGCAGAGTATTACTGGAAGGGTAGTGTTGATTGGGTAGTCGGTGCTGACATCTTCAAAACTGGCAGCGGGTTGCGCTACTTCGTGACCCCATCCGATGATGGTCGTTCGATTGATCATGCCAGTGAGTATTATTCGGGTATGGATGTTCACTACTCGAGCGGTGTGTTTAATCGTGCTTTTTATCTCCTTGCCAATACCTCAGGTTGGGATATCAGAAAGGCATTTGAAGCGTTTGCATTCGCCAACAAACTGTATTGGGAAGCAAGCTCTGATTTTGATGATGGCGGTTGCGGCGTTGTTCGAGCCGCAGACGATCTCGGTTACAACACTTCAGATGTGATCGACGCTTTTGAACAGGTGGGTGTCTACGCCTGTTTGGATGCAATCGAATTGTTGGATGAAATACCAGTTTCGAATACTAGCGGCGGTGCGGGATCTGAAACCTATTATTACTTCTCGCTTCCGACAAACACGGATAATGCTACGGTCGCCATGTCTGGTGGGACGGGTAATGCCGACCTGTATGTGAAGTACAACGGCTGGCCGACTCCTTCGGATTATGATTGCATCGCGGCTGGGGCAAACAACAATGAAGTGTGCTACGTGACCTTGCAGGGAAGCGGCGAATACAACGTGTTGGTGGTTGGAGACACGAGTTATAGCGGTGCAACGATAGAACTTGATGTTACGGTAACGCCACCTCAAACATTAGCGGTAGGAGAGAGTGTGTTAAGCCTCGCGGGCAGCCGGGGCGACATGTTGTTCTATCTCTTCGAGATACCTGACGATGGTAGTGATTTGGACGTGAGTATCGCTGGCGGTTCGGGTGACGCAGACTTGTATTTGAACCTCGGTAGTACACCGTCTCAGTCAGATTTCGATTGCCGGCCCTACTATTACGGAAATAATGAAACATGCACGGCATCTGGCGAGGCAGGAGACACATTCTATGTGATGCTTCATGGCTATAGTGACTTTGCTGGTGTGGCATTATCTCTGCAAAAAAGCACGCCATCGTTGCCGCCAGAACAGCGCGCTGACCCTATCGACCCTGCGACACCGATAACCAATCTGCAGGGCACTGTTGGTGAGGCAATTTATTATTCCTTTACCATCACCAGTGCTGGCGTGTTAGCTTCAAATCGCGCAACACTGAATGCTAGTGGTTTTTCTGCGGGTGGCGTAACCATTTCTTTGGCTGGAGGTTTGGGTGATGCAGACCTTTATGTACGAGCAGGAGCAGCACCGACTACCACATTGTATGACTGCCGATCGTCATCAAGTTCAAATCAGGAAGTTTGTTCCTTGTCTGGAATGAGTGCGGGCACGTACTACGTGATGATTTATGGTTCTCAAGCCTTTGAGGGCGCAACATTGTCGATGTCGGAAACATCAGGCTCAGATCAGCCCAGCGCAGAAGCAGTTGGTGGCGGCGGAGGTGGGGGCACAATGTTTTTAAGCTGCTTCGCGTTAGTGTTCTGGTTGAACTCTCAGTGTGCCAAGAAAAGAAATAAAAACATCGCGGGTTTTTGTCTGCGTTAGTTTGCGACTTGAGTTTCGGATATCGCGATCTTTTCTAACGTTTTTCTGCTGGTGGGTGCGCCTGAAAGTGCAGGCTTAGTTTTGAAAAAGGCCATGATTTGGTCAGCACTGACCTCTGAAGAGAGTTTTGTTGTGTCTACTTCAAAGTCATAGCTCATATTGGTGTGTACATGGTTGTATTCACTTTCTGCCAATCCAATGGCACGATCTCCACGCTGGCGTTCTCGTTCCATTGCCACAAGCAAATGACATTTCACGCCTACGAGACAAACATCAAACTCTGACAATGCGTTGAGCATATCGAGTTTTTCCTTCTCAGGTATCCATGCATTATCGAGAATCAATCTGCAGCCTGCCTTTGCCAGTCCGCGTGCAGCTTGATGGTAACCTTCCACTAATTTTGTGTAACTGTAACCGTCGCGAGTAATGGCTTTACCCGCCATCATTTTTTGAAGATCGCTAGGAGGAAGTGAATACAAGACGCTATCAATACTGAAATTTAGATACTGGGTTTGCAGTTTCTCGATGAGCACGCGGGCAATGCTGGTTTTTCCCGAACTACCTGTGCCGTTGAGAATGATGATCTGAGGGGGCATGGCGTGATTCTCATCGTTGTAAAAGCATCACTCTATTAAACACTCACATTATTAAAGTGTATAGAAAGTTAGCCATATTTTGAAAACAACATCGCAAATTTAACGCGACGAACGGACATGGGGAGCCAATGCCCAGTTGTTGCAGGGCATTGGAAACCTAGCGTTTAAAAGTAACGACTTCTGTGGACTGCAAGTGGATCGATGTTGTTGCTGGATGTGTTTCTGCTATGACGTTTCCGTGGCGTATGGAGAAGCGCACTGGGACCTGACGACGTAGAGCATCGAAATCATTCTCTGCAGGAAGAATAATCAAGTTACCTGGCTTTCCAATTTCAATGCCGTAGCGACCTTGAATGTTTAGCGTGCGTGCTGAGTGATGGCTGATTAGATCAAGAGAATGATTCAGTTGGTCGTACCCCATGATCTGGCAGACGTGCATGCCCATGTGGACGACTTGTAGCATGTTGGCAGTCCCAAGTGGGTACCAAGGGTCGAACACATCATCATGGCCAAAACAGACGTTGATATTGGCGGCCAGCATTTCTTTTACGCGAGTTATGCCACGGCGTTTCGGATAATCATCAAATCGACCTTGCAGATGAATATTCACCAAAGGGTTGGCGACGAAATTGATGCCTGACATGCTAAGTAAACGGAATAACCGTGAAGTATACGCGCCATTATAACTGTGCATTGCCGTGGTATGACTGGCAGTGACTTTAGCGCCCATATCGTGTTTGTGTGCCAGCGCAGCAACAGTTTCGACAAAGCGGGATTGCTCATCATCGATTTCATCGCAATGTACGTCGATAAGCCGATCATATTTTCGCGCGAGCTCAAATGCAAAATGCAACGACTCAACACCGTACTCGCGGGTGAATTCGAAGTGGGGTATTGCGCCCACAACATCCGCTCCCATTTTCACGGCTTCTTCCAGTAACGCTTTGCCATTGGGGTAAGAAAGAATGCCTTCTTGTGGAAATGCGACAATCTGGATATCCACCCAGTTTTTCATTTCTTCTTTCACTTCCAACATGGCTTTGAGCGCGGTCAGCTTGGGGTCAGAGACATCAACGTGTGTGCGAACGTGCTGGATGCCGTTCGCGATTTGCCACTTGAGTGTTTGCATGGCACGTTTTTTCACATCTTCAATCGACAAGAGCGCTTTGCGCTCTGCCCAGCACTCAATTCCTTCAAACAGTGTGCCTGATATATTCCAGCGTGGTTCGCCAGCTGTTTGGGTGGTGTCTAAGTGAATATGTGGTTCACAAAATGGCGGCAAGGCCATGCCTTTTTCTGCATCGATAACCTTGATGTCAGGATTGGCACAGATATCTATATCATTGCTTTCAATGACACGAATCACGCCATCTTCAATTAAAATTTGCGAGAGGGGTTCTTGACCACGAATAACAACATTTTTAATAAGTAGTGTTGCTGACATGTATTGTTCTTCCATTCTAGTCTTGGCCGACATTCGCTATTGAAGCAAACGCTGCTTTAGCTGCTTTTATCCGGAGGAAACTGTTTGAACATTTCTTTGACTTGTTCCTGAATGAAAACATTTTTGCTTGATGGCGTCATGTTATCAGTGAGCTTTCTATTCGATATGGCGCGCCAAATCACTTGGTTTGTGATTGGGTCGACCATCTCCACGACCAGTTGTCCATAGTCTCGCTCTTCAACACGAACGGGGGTTTCGTAACCAATGCCAATTCGATTGAAGCCATAACCAAAACGAAAAGATGGACCATAAGCCACACTTTCAGTTTTAGACTCAATAAAGTATCGAATATTTACACTTGGGGCGTTATCGGCCTCCGTCAGGCCCAGTAGGAGTAATTCTTCTTCTACCGCGCGTTTTATTCGACTGTCATCCAAAGAGATCGGTACAGAAGATGGGTGGGCGACGATATTGAAAGATTGAATGTCACTGTAGGGATACTGTTGATCGTAGTCGGTGTAAACGCTTTTTGCGCATCCCGCCAATACCGATATAAAAAGAAGTGAGACAAGACGTAAGTGCATGAAAGCCCTCTCTGACATTGTGAATTGTAAATTCGATCTAGATGCGGTGACTTCAATATCTGCAAGTTAGCATCTTGAGATTGCTTGAGTAAGACCATCAAAGTGACAAAAAAGTTGCTGAGTTTGAAGTTACGTATAAATCGGCAGGATGTCATGTCGAGAATGGATAAGGGGACATAAAGACTCGAAAAGAGCCTTTCGTTGAAAAGGCTATGCGTTGGTATTTGCCGTAAGAGATAAGGCTTCTTGCGTAAGAGGGTGAGTCGGAGCAAGTTTTCTCATTTCTTGTGCCCAAGCTTGTGCAACATGGGGTTCTTCCATATCCAAAGCCGCTTTTACCGCACCAAGGTGTATCCATGCTTGTGGTTCAAATGGATAATACTGAAGTTGTTCCGACGCTAACATGTTTTTGAGCATATTATACCCACGCGCTTTTTGATGAAGTAAATCCGGCGTATTCACAAATGTTATAGCCGCAATGGATTGTATGTAAATCCCTTCGTTCAGACCGTAATAGGGTTTGGAAAATGATTCGTTAGACAGCAATCTTAACGACTTGTTGAGTGACGCCATACCCAACGTTGAGTACTTTTCTTTGTCCCAAGGTAACCAAGAATCTCTGGCTTTCACATAGAGGGTGCTGCCGTAGTATGCGGTGAGCAAGGCATCTTCTGGATATTGTCTGAGTAGACTGTCGACGGCACTTAACACATGCTCTCCAGCCCCGCTTACCCCTGACGTTGCATCGATGAATACTTCCTGAAGTGTTTTCGGGATAGGGTCAGCGTTAACTTGAGCAAACCAGATAGGCATAATGCTTGTAAAAACGAGGATGCCGCAGATGAGTGTGCGACTAAGTAAGCTGTCTTTACGTGGCATTCCTTGCCTCCAAATACGAAAAAGCGTGTTTTGTATGCCGCCACTTTATATCGCTTAGGCTCAATGAAAAGTACGATGCGACAAAGGGTGAATCATCCAGATAAATCGTAAATGCGAGCGCTAAGAATACAGGTGGTTGATGTATGGAGGTGTTACATTTGCTTGAACAATGCGTTTGCGTTTCGACTAACGGGGAGTTTTCGATTATCGTTGGTCATTTCAACAACCATTCTTCCAGTGATATCTCGAGATACTCGGTTAATTGATGCCACCTTGACGATGATCGAACGGTGGATTTGCCAGAACGTATCACTACATAGACTTTTGTATAAGCTTTTCAGGGGCGTTCTGATGATGTACTCACTGTCTTGCGTGACAACGGTCACGTACTTATCTTCTGCTTTAAAGTACTCGACATCATCCACGTGAATAAGGTGTATATCCTCACCTTTAGCTACTTTTAGCCATGTAAGAGGTGATTCTCGTTTAACTTGTGTTTGAGTAAGTAGTTGGATTAAGTCGTCTCGATTAAGGTTCTGTTCAAGCTGGCTCTCTAATCGTTCGCACGTTTTTTGGAGGCGGGATTCATCAATTGGTTTGACTAAGTAATCAATCGCCCCTTTTTCGAAAGCTTCAATTGCATAATGATCGTAAGCAGTTACAAAGACGATACGTGGCAATACATCCAGTTTGTTAATGGCACTTGCCACATCTAGCCCATCCAGCCCTGGCATTCTGATGTCTAAAAACACAACGTCGGGTTTGAGTTGGATTATTTTATCAACAGCTTCAATGCCATCTTTAACACTGGCAACAACCTCGATACTTGTACTGAGTTCACTGAGCAATTTGCTTAAGTGGTGGCGAAGTAATGGTTCATCATCGGCAATCAATGCGCGCATAGAATTGAAATCCTTGTTGTAAATCCGCCGTCACTATGTGGAATAAGTTCAAGTTTCCCGTGTTCGCCATAGAGTACCGAAAGACGTTGTCTAACATTTTTCATACTGAGACCATTTCCTTTCGACGCCTCATTAAAGCCAATACCATTGTCAGACACTTCAACGGTAATAACATTATTATTGCGAGAGAAATGTAAATGAACATGACCCCCTTTAATTGAGGGTTCGATACCGTGAACAACGGCATTTTCGACTGCAGGTTGTATAAGAAAAGGAGGAACCAGTGTTTGTGGCGATACAGAATCATCAAGTGAGATGCTATATCCCATACGCTCTGACAGGCGGATTTGCTGGATAGCTAAATAGCTGTCTAGCAACTTTAATTCATCACTTAATGTAATGGTGTCTTTACGTTGTTGTTTGAGGCTAGCACGAAGCAATTCGGTGATTTTCCCGAGAAGTTTTTTTGCTTTTGCTGCATCAGTTTCAATCAAAATTTGAATGTTAGCCAATGTGTTAAAAAGAAAATGGGGTTCCATTTGTCCTTGAAGATTTCTTAACTGGCTATTGATAAGTGCTTTTTCTTGCTCAGCTTGCCTTAATTGGATGTCCTTCAATTCGGACTCGGCGCGGTTTGCTCGTTCTCGTGCAATAAAAAAGTATGCAATAAAGACAGCAATAGCCATCGTGACGATAAGAATCGGCATAATGGCACCGATTTTCCAAATGCCTTTATAGAAATATATACATAACAGCATATTGATGGTGCCGAATGGCATACCAATGAGTGTCGCCAAAATGATGTTTCGTCCAACTGGGCGATGAGGATAAGCGTTAGAAATAGTAATATTTGCGATCGTGAAAGCAATGCCATATCCAGCAGAAATAGCAAAGTGATACATCAGTGCCCCACCAAAAATGTATTTAGTGGTGTATGCGATAACGAGGCATAAAATGATGGATTGTATGATGCGAGTTCGATCTAAGATTTTAGGTTTTTTAGCCATAAGTATGTGCCTAATCAATCATAGACGATGTTAGATTTTATCAAGGCAAATCGAAATACCTAATTGCCTAAAGGAAAGTGATAATTGTCGAGGAAACAAAAATTGTTTCCATGTATTTAAACTGCCGTACATATGGTCGGCTAAAAAATAGGCGCAGCAAAAAATATGCGCGCCTTTCGATAAGGTATTTCGGATGCACAGTGGCTTTCCCGTCATGTTTGGATTAACAAGATTGGAAAAACAACCAACACAGCCACGGTAACGCAAAAAAGGTATGAGTGGAAAGTAATGAGATAAACATCAATATTTGGCGATAAGTAGCGCTATGACAGAATGAATGGGCTACTAATCTTTATGGATCGTGTTCTGAGGTGACTGAATCGCAATAACATCGGATCGTGTTCCATTCCCTCCTTTTCTTTCCGCATCAATACGCATCATTTCACTGGTATTCAACATATGTTGTGGATTGATACGGTCGGCCGTACTTTCAAGTGATGACAACCCTATGCTTAAGGTGATTGCGCCAGTCTTTGACAGGATGAAAGGCAGATTTTTCTGTTTAAGGCCATCATGTAATTTTTGGCAAACCACTTTTGAGTTATCACGCGTAGTATGCGGCAATATGATGGCGTACTTGTTATCGAGAAGAAACGCTAGGACATCGGAAGAGCGCTGGCAGGTATCTTTGATGACCTGACTGATAGTCACGAGCTGTTCACTCGCATCTTCTTCACCATGGGTATGAATATAGCCATCGAATTGATCAACTGAAATCAACAACAAACTGAGTGGTGTCTTATAGCGGCTTGCTCGGCGTAACTCTTTATCTAGCATGTCGTTAAAATGGCGGACGTTGGCTAATCCCGTGAGGTCATCTATCGTATTCACTTCTTCGAGTTGATGTGTAACATCGTCTAAAGTTTCTTGGTTTATATCTAATGCGTGGGTCAGTTCGACGTTTTCATCACTTATCTGATGAATAGTCTCAGTTTGTCGTTTTGCGAGTAATACAAACGCGAGTACGAGAGAGAGCAGGCCAAAAACAATAACCAGCGTCGTCAAAGCTTCTGTCTTATATTCTTGCCAAATTGGGGCTTGATAGTTGATAAATCTTGCGCCTTCGGGCAGCAGGTTTTTGTCAATTCTGTGCTTTTTTGCCGCTTCAAGGTCGAAAAACAAAGATGCAGGTGCTGTCTGATGACTCGGTAGCGGCGCATCAACGTCTGATGCTAACACTTGCAACGCGAGCTGTGCTGCCGCTTTCCCTTGACTAAACCCGGTCACAATCTGACCGCCAATTGCGCCGTGGCCGATATGAGAGTGCCAAAACGTATAGACAGGAAATGGCGTAACCGATGCCAATAATCGCGCTGTTTCAGCAGGACTGTAAAGCATACCGTCAATTTTGGGTAGGGTGTTGCTAAGTGCGAAAACAATCGTGTTGGTGGGCAGCTCGCTTAACATATCATCGAGTTCATCAATGGACTTATCTATGTAGATTTCGATGTCTAATTTGCTGGAAAGAACCGGGACAACACTTTCTTTGATGATGTCGATAATGCGTTGGTTATGGGGTTCTCGTTGAGAGCCTATAAATGCAAGGGATTGAGTTTTTGGATGCAGCGAGAGTGCGACATTAATGGCTTGTTGGTAATCGGTATATTCGGATATTCCCGTGACACGCGTATTTACGTCGTAGGCGTTTGTCGAAAAATCTTTTAGCGCCGTATAAATAATTGGCTGGCGAGGGAATAGCTCGTTTTGATGAGCCAATGCAAAGTCTAGTGCCGCATTATCTGACGTGATAACAAGGTCAGTGGCTTCAGAAACATGTTTAAGCGCAAGAATATCGGCCAATTTTTCTTTGATTGGCAATGCGTCGTGGCGCAGCGTGTCAAGATATACCACAGACAATTCTATGGGGACAGCTGAGGATTCGAACGTTTCTCTCAGGCCACTTTCTACTTCATCACTCCAACCATAGCCGCGGTGGTGTGAATTAATAAAGAGTAGTTGCTTAGCGCCCGTTTCCGCAGAAGCATTCGTGGACCCTATGGTGATGGCACTTGTTGTTAGCAGTGCGCCAGCCAATAGTACTAATACATGAAGGCTGAATAATCGAGCGATTGTGGTTTTGATTATGCGTGGTAAGCGATTACTCATAGCAATTCCATCTATTCTGTCGTTCTGAATGCGGTATTAATGCCTCATAAATGAGACGTTTTAGCTCCTAAGTGTAGTTTCAATATCAATAGATAAGTCAAACAAATAGCAGGATCTGAGAGGTGGGAAGCACAAGGCAATCAATTGGTTGTTTGTCTCAGTTGATTGACCAAAGACTGATGAAGCAGCGTATGGCAAGGGAGTTCACAAATTGACTTTGACGTAAATACTCGATTTTTTCATGTGAGTCTGTGACTCAATTCGCTGTTTGCTTGAAGTAATGGAGCGATCTCTGTACTCTTGCGGCGTTTTGTATTCACTGTTCAGGATAGTAATAACTTTGATTAGTACAGCTAATATCACCCAGCAATTTGGCGCCAAGCCTCTTTTCGAAAACATTTCCGTTAAGTTTGGCGATGGAAACCGTTATGGCCTTATCGGCGCGAACGGTTGCGGCAAATCAACCTTTATGAAGATCCTGAGCGGTGAGCTGGAACCTACCGGTGGTAATGTGAGCGTTGATCCCAACGAACGCGTTGCAAAGCTGAACCAGAACCAATTTGCGTACGAAGAATTTACGGTTATCGACACTGTGATCATGGGCCACAAAGAATTGTGGGAAGTGAAGCAAGAGCGTGACCGCATTTACGCGTTGCCAGATATGACTGAAGACGATGGTATGCGTGTCGCAGATCTGGAAGTGGAGTTTGCCGAGATGGACGGCTACATGGCGGAGTCTAAAGCAGGTGAGCTGCTTCTTGCTGTGGGTATACCACTTGATCAACATTATGGTCTGATGAGCAGTGTTGCTCCTGGCTGGAAACTACGTGTTCTGTTGGCACAGGTTCTGTTTGCTGACCCTGATATCATGTTACTCGATGAACCAACGAACAACTTGGATATCGACACTATCCGATGGTTGGAAGATACGTTGAACGAACGTAACTGTACCATGATCATCATTTCGCATGACCGTCACTTCTTGAACTCAGTGTGTACGCACATGGCAGATTTGGATTATGGCGAGCTGCGTGTTTATCCGGGTAACTACGACGAATACATGACTGCGGCAACTCAAGCCCGTGATCGTCTGTTAACCGATAACGCGAAGAAAAAAGCGCAAATTGCTGAGCTTCAAACCTTCGTCGCACGTTTCTCTGCAAACGCATCGAAAGCCAAGCAGGCAACTTCTCGTGCTAAGCGAATTGATAAAATCAAACTAGACGAAGTGAAAGCATCTAGTCGTCAAACGCCATTTATTCGCTTTGAACAATCTAAAGAATTGTTCCGTAACGCGCTTGAAATTGAAAACCTGAGCCAAGGTTTTGAACATGATTTGTTTGCTGGATTTAGCGGCATTTTCGAAGTCGGTGAGCGCATCGCGATTATTGGCGAGAATGGTGTCGGTAAAACGACTCTGCTAAACACACTAGCGGGTGTGTTGGAACCGCGTACTGGTTTCTACAAGTGGTCTGAGAATACCAACCTTGGTTACTATGCACAGGATCATGCGTCTGATTTTGAAGAAGACTTGAACCTGACTGATTGGATGGGTCAATGGCGTCAAGAAGGTGAAGACGAGCAAGTTGTTCGTGGTTTCCTTGGTCGCATGCTGTTCTCACAAGATGACATCAAGAAATCAGTGAAAGTGCTGTCTGGTGGTGAGCAAGGCCGTATGTTGCTGGGCAAGCTGATGATGCACAAACCCAACATGTTGTTACTTGATGAACCGACTAACCACATGGATATGGAATCGATTGAATCGTTGAACACGGCACTTGAGCAGTTCAAAGGTACTTTGTTCTTCGCATCGCATGACCGTATATTTGTTGACTCATTGGCAACACGAATCATTGAAATTAAAGACGGTCAAATCACCGACTTTAAAGGCACCTATGCGGAATTCCTTAATTCTCGCGGTGTTTAATCTTTAGAAGCCTCTGATAGCTTTCAAAAAAACCGCATTCGCGGTTTTTTTTGCATTAATTAACACTAAAGTACTATAAAAGTACTAAGTTTAAATCACTTAATAATTAGTAAAGCATTAAATTATCAAACGTCGTCTTGTAACAGGCAGGTGAGGATAAATCGATGAAACTAATGAATGTGATTGTTATTTTTTTGTTTTTAGTACCTATTGCAGCAATTGGGGGCAATATATTTGTCGGTAAATCGGGCAGTGATTTTTATGATGGAACGACAAGAAATACCCCCTTTCTAACGATCAATAAAGCCCTAGAAGCTGCTTACCCAGGTGATTCAATCTATCTTAGTCCCGGTGTCTATCATGAAAACATTGTGACCGTGAGGGATGGACTATTAGAAAGCCCAATATCGATCAAAGGCTTAAGAAATGAGTCGGATTACTTAGACCTTGATAACCAGACGAAAAATGTTCTTCTAAGACCGACTATTAAACCACCAAAGAAAAATAATGGCCGCTTAATCCAAATTCGCCATAGTTATATTACGCTGCAGGACGTTGTTGTAGATGGGTTCTTCGACGGCGGAGATTCACCCGAATCATACACTGATAAATTACTGTTTGTTCACAACACCGATCGGTTAGATGGCCTAACGGGTGTCCATATTCGTCGAGTGACCTTTAGAAATGCTGGCGGAGAGTGCATACGATTTAGATACAAAATCGTTCGCTCATCAATTAAAGACTCGTTTATATCAAATTGTGGTGTTCATGCCTTCGTTTATAAACTCGGAGGGAAAAATGGGGAAGGTATTTACGTTGGAACGTCGATTAAGCAATGGGGAGATGGGAAAAACCCAGCATCGGATCCTGACACAACCTCAAAGAACATATTCTCTCGCAATGTAATAAATACGCTTGGCAATGAATGTATTGAGTTTAAGGAAGGTGCGTTCAATAACTGGGCTGTAGATAATACTTGCATGGGACAAATGGATGGGAACTCGGGTGGGTTAGCGTCTCGAGGAAATAGTAACTATTTCTATGGAAACAGGATCGTTGCTCCAGCGGGAAGTGGACTGTACTTTTCTAGTGATTCTCCGTCATACGGAATGAACAATGTAGCCAAGGGAAATATTATTGTGGCGGCAGGCCGGTATGGCATAGATGACAGAGGTGACGATGGGACTATGTGCGAGAACTCTTCTTCCTACTCACGATCAGGAGAGTCCTCAAGTGGCAGGTCAATCAATGAGCAATGCAATTGACCCTAGACCATGTGTGCTGTGTCTGTCGTTAATCTCTTGACGAAGTTTAGGTACCGGAAACACCCGCTGAAGCGGGTGTTTTTTTGTGCCGATTGCTTAAAGCAGTGTGTTCAGATCAATGCATGAGTTTATTCACAAGCGCTTCAAAAGCCATTATTCGCTTCTCAGTAATAGCGATACTTTGCGCCCAGAAATCGACTTTTCCTAAGTTCACACCTAGGTGCTTTGTCGCCACGTCTTCTGCGCTCATGCGTCCGGTATCTTTCAAGAGCGACTTATAATCTTCATAGAAAGCTTCGCCTTTTTCTGCACGCTGAGCATAAACGCCTGTACTGAATAGATACCCAAACAGGTACGGATAGTTATAGAAGCTGATCTCGGCAATGCTGAAGTGAAGTTTACTCGCCCAGAACAGATCGTTTGGCTCTGATATGGCATCACCATACCAATTCTTCCACGTCTCTGACATTAGGTTGCGCAATTGCATCGGAGTGAGTTCACCTTGCTGTCGCTGCTCATAGAAAGCACGTTCAAATTCAAAGCGAACTGGAATGTTCAGCATGAGAGCAACGGTTGTTTGTGCCTCTTCCCACAGCATTAACAATTTATCTTGATCGTTGGCCGCTTCTTCAAGCAAGGCATCACGCACGACGTTTTCCGCAAAGATAGAGGCGGTTTCGGCCAGTGTCATTGGGTAATCAGTTTCAGCCAGCGGCATGTCTTTCATCACCCAGTTATGGAAAGCATGACCGAGTTCATGAGCAAGCGTGAGGACATCAGACATGCTGCCACCAAAACTCATGAATACCAGGGGTGTGCGTGTCTTGGGGATCTTGGTGCAATAGGCGCCCATGACTTTATTCGGCTGAGGAGCGGCATCAATTAAGCGTTGCTCAACCATCATGTCGACGAACTCTGCCATTTCACCGTTCACTGAATGGAAAGCGCGGCGAATAATCGCGATGGCTTCATTAAATGAGTAATTCGCTACTATAGCTTTGCCTTGTGGGGGCATGGCAGCCATTTCATCCCACGGTGCTAATTTGTCAGTACCAAACATCTTTGCCATGGCTTTGGCAGCACGGCGGGAAAGCGCTTTGTGCTGCTCCGCCACATTCATCATGGCATTGAGTGTTTGTCGCTCGACGCGGCTTTCTTCTAGTGCTGGAGCGAGGAAATGCAGAGGTTGGGTGTGGCTACGCTTTTGATATTCGGTCAGGCGATTTCCAGCCAGCGCATTGAGAATGGCTGCAAAGGTAATTTCCTGCTCTTCCATGGCGCAGTAAATCGCTCGCCAAGCAGGTTCTCGTCTATATCTGTCACCGCCATATAGCAAGCTGGCAGCTTGCGACAGTCCAATTTTTTCTTCGATACCATCTTCAAGTTTTAGGGTGACCTTGGCCGTCCCTGTTATGGCGTCGTAAAGTCTTCCCCATGCATTTTTGCCATCCACTTGCATCGCAGAAAGCAATTGCTCTTCAGGAACGGATAGGCGGAAAACACGATTTAGGCGTTGGCGAGAAAGACGAAATGCATGACGATCATAGCTGCCTGAGTCATCGGCACCAGACATGACGGCGGCAAAGAAAACATCGTCGGAGGTTGATAACTGACTTTCAAACGGGCTAAAAGCTTGTGTAAGGGCTGACAGCATCACATCGGTTTTTATGACCAAAGATTTTGCTTGTTCGTTTGTTGCATCAATAGAAGACTGACAAGCCGCGTAATTGGCCACAGACAGGATCAGGTTGTGGATGTTGTCGTGAAGCGTTAGTGCTTGTTGGCAGCTTTCTACCGAGTCGGCAGGTAGATTGGCAAACGACGCTAAATGTTGCTGACTCAGCTGAAGGTCATGAGAAATTGCAGGGTCTTGAAGGCTTTGATAAACGAATGAAAAATCCCAACTTGGCGCTGACATGCCACTTTCCTCTTGCAGTTTGTATGGTGTTAACCATACCGCATGAAAGAGAATGAGAATACCTGTGGCAGTAATTCGCCAAGCTGGAAATATCGAATGATTCTAAATTTCAGAAAAACAGCCGTTTATGTGGATTATACGTTTTCTTCAGTGCTGGCTTGTTCACTAGCAGTTGTATTTTCAACGACTACTTCAGTTTCCAGAGCGAGCTTCTCACGATCCGCTTTGGAAATGTATTTTGGCTTGTTAGAAGTATGCAACTTCGCGTTTTTCTTCTTCTCACGCTTCTTCAGCGTTTGAATCATTTTCTTTTTTCTGTTCATCGTCGGTGACCGTCAATTTTTTGAGGAGGGATTGTAAGGACAAACCACAAGGAGACTCAAGCATAATAAGTAAACTTGAAGATAATAGTATAAATAACGAGCAATCAAACAAATGCCCATGCATTCACGCGGTAAATGAGTTGTGTGTTTTCATTGGCGTCAGGGTCCACTGTTGTGACTTGGTAACCCTCACTTAACCATCTTGACATTGCCCTTACAAAAACCTGTTAATTCACTGTTGCGTGCCACAGGTTCCTGCTTGATTTTCGATCTTTTCAAGTGAGAAATTCGCTGTATACTTCGCCAACTTTTTGAATTCACTGTGTGTAAAACGATGAAAAAAATTGCGATTAAAGCTATTGCTGCTGCAGTACTGACTGTGTCTCTGACGGGTTGTATCGGTCAAATGGCAACGTCAGGTATGGTAATGAAAATGAACCTGACAGCTGTTGATAACCGTTATGCACGTGCAGGTCTTTATGTACTGATGAGCCCAGTTTATGGCGTTGCAGCTGCAGCCGACCTGTTTATCTTCAACTCTATCGAGTTTTGGACCGGCACAAACCCAATTTCTGGTAAATCTCCAGCAGTAGCAGACATGCCTGCGAACGCTGTTTTTCGTATCAACCAGAAACTAGACAAAGATCTGACTACTGCGCCGATTAAAATTTCTGCGGCAGACGTTAAGCAAGTTAACGACAAATCTATCGAAATGTCTGTTGCCTATGCTGATGGCACTACGCAGGTACTGCGCGGTGAGAAAGACGGTGAGATGGTTAACTTCTACCTGAACGATGAGTTCATCACGACTGTTTCTGTTGACGAACTGAATGACTACGCGGCAAACCGCGTATAATTTAGTTTGATTGACTAAACAAAGCCTCGCCCCTATTGGCGAGGCTTTGCTATTTGTGCTGTCTGAAGACGCCACGATTATTTCTCGAAAGGAAGCGTCACTAAAGAGTAGAATAGCGTGCTTAAAATTCTCTACACATTGCCACCTTTTGTATCATTGGCTATCGCCATTCTATTTGAAATCATGGCAACGTCCATGATGCCAAAGACGCAGTCGTTCACACAGCCAGTCACCACTGGTGTCGTGTTGTCCTGCTATGCTGTGTCGTTCTATCTGCTTTCCATTACGGTTAAAACCATGCCTTTGGGCATTGCTTATGCTATTTGGAGTGCTGCGGGAATTGTATTGGTGTCACTTGTCGCATGGCTTTGGCATGGTCAACAGCTTGATTTAGGTGCAATGTTGGGCATGGGCATGATCATTGCTGGCGTCGTGGTTATCAATCTCTTTTCAAGTGTCATGCATTGAACTGATGACTGATGAGCTGATAGCGCGAAATGAAGCTCAGCATTGCTGAGAAGAAGCGGTACTTGGAAACGCTAGGGCTTGGTTTTTTCCGCTAGGCTTCGCGCAATATTGAGCAGTTCTGCAAAATCATAATCGCCTTCCTCATCCACCCATGACACGCCAACATTGTAATCAAGGGTGTAGGGGAGTCGTTTTTCAACCGCATATCTGTCTACCCTTTCTTTAAAACGGTCCAAAATATCCTTGGTATTGGCAATCGGTGTGTTGGTGAGCAGCACAGCAAATTTGTCACTTTCTAAACGCGCCAGCACATCAGAGTCACGAAAACCAAACGTCAACAATTCAGCAAAAAACATTAACGCATTGTCACCATCTCGATTACTTTGTAGTTGGTTAATCTGCTTGAGTCCCCGTACATCAAAATAAGCCAGTGAAGTCGGTGCGTTAAGGCGCTCGCACATGTTTAGGCTGTTTTGTGATAGCACCTGAAAGCCATGTGCATTGAGAAGGCCAGTTAGCTGATCTTGTGTGGTCAGTTGGATCGCATGTAACTCGCTCTGCACCAAATCGGCGATGTCTTTAAAACACTGAATGTCATAGTCGTCGAAACCTCGCGGTTCATCATCCATGATACTTAGTGTGCCCAAAACAGTGCCATTGGCGTGCTTAATGGGATAGCCAGCATAAAAGTGAATATTTGGCTCAGCGGTAACTAACGGATTGTCACTAAAGCGAGGGTCTGCAAGTGCGTTGTTCACGATGAAAGGCTTTGAATCTAAAATCGTATGCGCACAGAAGGATATATCTCGTGGGATCTCTTGGCTAAAGGGCCCGATACATGATTTCATCCATTGCCTGTTGGCGTCGATAAAGCTAATAGCAGTTACCTTAGTGGCAAACATCTGGCTTGCTAGTCTGGAAAGCCTATCGAATCGCTCGTCGGCGCTGGTATCGAGAATATTAAGGTTCTCTAAAGATTGCAGTCTGAGGGCTTCATCTTTTGGCAGTGCGGGCTTTTTCATAAGCAATCCAATGCAATGGCGTTTTCATTACTATAGTCGATGGAAATACCTTTGCATCGGATTGCTAAACTCGCTCGCTGAACGGCGAAAAATACCAGCGAGCGTATGTCGTTGATAACTTACGCACTTGCCCATTGGCTTTGTGTCATGTTCATTGTCCCGTCAATCTTTGGTGTGCTGGGCGTTTCTGAATGCGATTTTCCTCGCTCGCCCGTAAATGTACCAACCAGTCGGTCGAGCTCATTGGCTAGCTGTTCAATGGCGCTGGCAGAGTGGTTGGATTTTTGAGCCGCCGATGCAGTCTGTCCGGCAAGCTCAGCGATAACCACAATATTACGATCAACGCTGTCGGTCACCATGGTTTGCTCTTCAGAGGCGGTGGCAATCTGCATATTCTGGCCTGCAATGTCTTCAATTTGCTCGACCATGGCACTCATTACTGCAGCGCCTTCACGTGATTGATTGACACTTATTGTTGCCATGTTACTGCTTTCATTCATTACGCTGACGCTATGGCGGATCCCTGATTGTAGCTGCTCGATGATCTTGGTTATTTCATCCGTCGAGTGGTGTGTTTTCATCGCAAGTTCGCGAACTTGATCGGCAACCACGGCAAAGCCTCTTCCTTGCTCTCCGGCTCGCGCAGCTTCGATAGCAGCGTTTAATGCGAGAAGATTGGTTTGATCAGTAATGGAGCGTATCACGTCAATCACTGAGCCAATTTCTTCACTGTCTGCATTCAGTCTTTGCATGTTGTCACTGGCACTGCGCATGCTTTCAGACAGTTCTGTCGCCTTCACGGAGGTTTCACTGTTCACATCACGTCCTGTTTGCGCAGAGGTTTGTAATTCTCTGGCAACACTTGCCGCGCGTGCAACGCTCTGAGCGATTTCTCGGCTGGTCGCCGTCATTTCATTCATTGCAGTAGACACTGAATCCGACTCTGCTCGCTGTTTTTCAGCATTATCAGCAGTAGATCCTGCCATCACTAAACTGTGTCGCGCATTGGACGATAGTTCAGATGAAATACCTGCAATTTTTTCCATGGTGTGTTGTAGGTTGGCAATAAAACGATTGAAGTTGGTCGCCAGTTGCGAAAGTTCATCGTCGCCGGGCAATTGCATACGTACATCCAGTGAACTGTTGCCCTTGGCTATGTTTTTCATTAACTGATTGGCCACCGAAATCTTGTGGGTGACATGGCGGATAATAAACGCTAACGAAAGGCAAACAATGATGGCCAGTGTGCCACCAACAAGGGTTAGACGCGTTGTGACTTGATGTTCACGTTGATCAATGGCGTGCACTAAGTTCTCGCTAAGTGACTTCATCTGCGCTTCTGTCTCTCTCACCGAAGCTCTCAAGCTACCGTGTAAACCTTCTTGTGGTGTCAAACCAATATCCTGCAGGCTGGTCGCCAACGAATTAAAGGCTTTGTGATAATCACCTAGAGAGGTTTCCATCAAAAGGCGATGACTTGATGGTATTTCGCTGCTGGCAATGACTAAGCCAACGTTACTCATCTGCGCATTAAACTCGTCGATGTATTTCACATCAGAACGGAGCAGAAAGTCCTTTTCATGACGACGGAGCATCAGCAGCATTTTGTAAATGGTATCGTCTTGGATGCGCTGAATGGCTTGTTCGACGCGATGAGATGCTGTGCGTGCTATGCCTTGTAACCCACTGTCATACTCGACGCCCACATTGACGCGTTGTGCGATCAAAGAGTCAAAATCTCGTTGGTAATTGTCGAGTTTCAACATCATGTCGTTGATGGCTTCTCTGCCGGGCATGTCGAGGACCGTTAACTTGTTCAATGCAGCAGAAAGCTTTGCTCTTAGTGCCCTATATTCCGCGTCAAATTTGTCTTTGTACTTCACATCATTCCGCGCCATGAAATCTTTCTCATGTCGGCGAAGCATCAACACTGATGTCTGACTCTTCAGTATATCGACGGATGCACTATCTAGCGTTTCAAGCTCTTTAAATGACGACTGAAAAGTGATCGAAAACACGATAACGGATGTCAAAATCAAAAGAACAATACTACTCAGTTGTGCTTTGATGGTTCGAGGAAGGGGCTTACGCATGAACTCTCCTGTTTTATCGTAAGTTGCGCTTTTACTGCATCGACCGCCGCATGAAATATGTTTTCTATACATTGCTGTATTAAATATAGGACAGCTTTTGTGTGCCTCACATAAATTGTTGCAAAAATATTACAGCATCATTTGTTAACGCGATGTCGTCCAGTCGGTGTGAGGAAGGAGGGAGGCAACGGTGGAGATTGAAGTGAACAAATGTTCGACTTTTAACGTATTGGCACTTCGTGTATGGGCAACTATGTTTATAGAAAGAAGTGAATAAAAAGAAGAATTTGTATCGAGATACATTTATACAATCATAGAGAGGTCACCATGAAGAAAGTACTAATCGCGATGAGTATGCTTGCTGCTTCGTCGACAGCTTTCGCTGGTACGATGAACGATGACGTGGATATGCGTGTCACTGCTGTCGGTCAGGGCGCTTGGGTTCAGGTGCTACAAAATGGTGCGCCAGTTGAAGGCGCGACGGTCACTTTATCAGGCTCGTTGGGAGAGTATGTTACACCAGAAAATGGGAGGGTATTTGTCATGACTGAAGCCCCATTCACGCGTACAGGCGTGTTTACGGCCATGCTAGAAAATGGCAACGAGATACAACGATCGATTGTGATCCCGCGCGATCATTGATGTCATGATCTACACACGATAAACGAATGATATATATCTAAAATCCTGCAAAGAGCAGGATTTTTACTTTGTCAGTAGAATGATTTGTTGACCACGTAACATTGCTCATAGCCATCTTCCCAGCCTTCAGCATACCTTTCTTCTTTAAACATACGTTCAGGGTCTTTGCGAAAGCCATCTTTAATCGTTTTTGCAGCGGTAACTTTGCTGTGACACCCATCGTCATAGCCTTCTAAATAAGGCGTTGCGAAGCCCAAATTGGCAAGCTGATCATGGCGTGTTGTTGAGCATGCGCTTAGAGCGAATGCTATGGCAATCACACTGACAAGACTTACTGACTTCTTTGTTATTTTGAAGGCTTTCATGTCAAACATCCTCTTACTGACATTATGCTTATTGATACATAGCAACAGGTTACATTTGATGGCATTGCCAATCTGTCTCAAAAGCAAGCGGATGTGTAAAGTCTCCTTTTCGGCACATATTAGTTTCGGCCCGATGGAATCGAATATTGGGGTTAGCGGTCTATTCTTAGAACACTTATTTATGCGCTTGGAAGACAAGCAAGAGAAGGACAAAGACTTAATGAAAAAAAGGATGTTGGCGCTGATCGGCTTGATGATGTGTTCGTCGACCTATGCTCAAGCAGACCAGGTAGATCACAAAAGTGTGCCAAAACGAACGTCAGACAATGCCCATGTACCTCAAAAGACAGCGGGCAACCCTTTGTCTGCGCATCGTGTGATATTTATTCATGGCTCACCGGGTAGCAAAGAAGCGTATGACGATTATTTAAATCATCCTTCTTTACAGCAAATCGAACTGGTCTCTGTGGACAGGCTGGGTTTTGGCCAATCTTCAATGCCGGTTGAGACTAGCTTGAAAAAGCAAGCCGAATCCTTGTTGCCTTTGCTTCAAGATAACAAGAATACCTTGCTTGTTGGGCATTCATTAGGCGGACCAATAGCGTTGCAATTAGCGCTACTCGCGCCGGAACATGTTGATAGCTTATTGCTGATTGCGTCGGCGTTTGATCCAAAGCTGGAATCACCAAAGTGGTATAACTATATCGCCGACACACTATTGGCAACGTGGCTAGTTCCTGACGACATGTTGCGCTCCAATGCCGAGATGATGGTATTGGAACATGAGCTAGAGAAACTTGCTGCACAGGATTGGACGTCGTTAACTATGCCTATTGTTTTGGTTCATGGAGCAGACGACGATCTGGCTGATCCGGGGAACGCCTACTTCGCAAAACAACGTTTACCTAACGCCAGTTTGAAAATGCTTAACAATGAAGGGCATTTCGTGTTGTGGCAAAATGTACCGTTATTAGTGAATGAAATCAAAGCGATGATTGAGACACATTGAGTTATTGGTATGACAGTAGAGCAAGGATAGGAAGGCGAGAGTGTAAATATCTGTAAAGTACCCTTGAAAATTGAGCGCGAGAGGCGCATTTTAATGGTATTGAAGCCAACTCGATTTTAATCCACGGGGAATTTACATGAGACAAATCCTGATCGGTGTGGTGACGCTTATTTTAGGCTTCTTTACGTTAATGTTTGCTGCGGTGTTTGGTTTGATCGTTTCAATTAGCGCTTTGATCGCCAAACCTTTCATCATGAAAAAGCTACGCAAAGTTCAAGCGGAACAAGCGAATTTGTACCAGCAAAAGCATGAACAGCCCATTGAGCAAACGCCTTATGGCCCTAAACAGCGTCATCAAGGTCAAACTATTGATGGTGATTATCACGACGTCACTGATAATCGTTAGTCAAAAATTCGATAAAAACGCCGCTGTTTAGCGGCGTTTTTGTTTTGGATGTTTTAACGTGTTGATTTTATGCCATTGTTGGCTTTATAAGTGGCAAGCCCTTTAAAATGGTGCGTCGGGGGACTTATGCCTCGCAGCTACTGAGTTTGAAAAGGGAAGTAGTCCCATTCATATTCATCAAACATAGCCTGTAATTCCCCTGATTTTAACAATACCTCAAACCGCTGATCATAAAGCATTCGCAGTTCTTCACCTTCCGTCGTGTTCGTAAATGCTGGATAGAGTTTTAAATCTGTCACGTTCGACACTGCAAACGCATTTCGGTCTATGTAGCCTTGTTCGAATTCTTCTTCAATTTCAGAGCGTGCGTCGATGAGTACGTCCAGTCTGTCTGAGTACACCATGGTTAAGCCCTGACGGCGTGATTTTACTTCTCTCACGTTCACTGACGTGGTGATGTATTCGTTGTAGTCATAACCTTTAACCCATCCTACCGTCTTTCCCTTTAGTGATTCTTCACCTGTCCATTTGGGAATAACAGAAGCCTTGTAAACCGCTGAGACTTGCTCGGCATCAAAATGCCAATAGGGATAAAGCACTTTTTCTTGTTCATCGATGTAAGAACCAAGAAACGCATGCATTTTTTGGGTTTGAACTAAGTAAATGCTGCGCGAATAGGTCGTCGTTAGGGTCTTAACGTTGTATCCCAGAGGCTCAAAAACTTTGCGCATGATGTCGAAGTAAAGACCCGTCCCGTCTTTCTCTGTGGCGTCTTCCCATGCTTCGCTCACAATCACAATTTCCTTGGGCGCATTTTTCTCGGCGAGCGCAGTCGTAGAGAATGTGATGGCAAATAACAAAAAAGCTAAAGTGGATAGTCCCAAAGGTTTGAGTCGTGGTTGAGCCGATAGTAAGGTGTGAAACATGCGAGCGCTCTCCGGCATAAGTAGCTACAAAGAATGTCTCTTTGTTGAGACTATTCTATTAAAACTACGTCAGATTAGAGAGCGTCGCGAATAAATAGCGAATTGTTTTTTCCTAACGCGATGTTTGATTATCTGCGCAAACCGATGGTGACACTGACAATGGCATGATCACTGCTGTAAGCATCTTGATCGAACTTTGGGTTAATGAGGTGGCTGTCTTCACAATGAAAATCGCCAACTTCTGCAAGGCTGGCCGGATCGCTGCTGTTAAATTCGTTGGAAAGCAGAATGTAGTCAAGCACTGAACCTTTTGCGTGAAAATAGTGCGTGCTAGGGCGTTCAAGGCCTGTTTCACCGGTGTTTTTGATAAAGAGATCCCAGCTATCATGAAGCTGATAGTGTGACAGCGGCATATCCGCCATATCTTCCGTAATTGAACGTAAGCCGGTGACATGAAAAGCGCGCAATACCTCTGAATTCAAATCATCGTTAAAATCACCCATGACAATCGCGGGATTATTGGTTTGAAAGCGACGTTGAATGATGGATGCCATCAATTGACAAACTTCTGAACCACGTTGAATTGATGATGCCCAAGATCCAGCAATTTCTGCCTGCATAGAATCATGAAGCGTTTTCTCTTTAGCTTTACTTTCGTCGTCTTCTTCCATGGTTGGGCGTTTGGATTTCAAGTGCACTACGTAAATATCCGTTTGACCGAGAGAAGGGAGTTCGAGCGTCGCACACAGGGGGAGGCGGCTATATTCGAAGTCCTTTTTCATACCCAGTTTTTCTGACACCACAGGATCAGCATGCATGGGTAAGGCACTCAATATGGGATAACGCGAAGCAAGGCAAACAACCGGGCTTTTATACACGTAATCGTTGACGGAATTGATTGGCTCAGGCTCATCCACCACGGAAAAAAATCGATATCCCAGCGGTTCAAGCAGTGCTTTGAGTGCTGATGCGCTAAACACTTCCTGAAACGCAATGATGTCAGGCTGGTAGCTGCCAATGTAGCGATTAAGCCACATGCGCTTTTGTCGCCATTGATCTTCGCTGTAGATGTTACTGAACTCATAAAAGGCACCAGGTGGCTCGATAAAATTAAACAAGTTAATCGTCGCGAGCTTAAGGCCAAAGGCGCTGTGAGCGTATGAGTTTTTGCTATTGGTCGCGAACACAATATCGTCTCAAGAATGAAAACATGTAACTAGTATAGCGAAGAGTTCGTTGGTTATTGGTGAGCTGACAGGGATTTAAAAATGTGGAAGATAAACAAAATGCGCTTCGAGATGAAGCGCATTGATTGGATGACGATGAGTCACGTAGTCTTTAAGCGAGAAAAATTAGGCTGATACTCTTTCCTCATCGGGTTTCTTTTTGTCTGTGCCCTCAGCCTTATCTACGGTGTTCTCTTCGTTGCTTTGCTGATCAGTCAAGACCTCTACCACGCTAGCGCGAGAAAGCTGGCCTTGAAGTTCACCGTCTTCATCAAGCACGGGTAGTGGAAGTTCATGCTCAATGGTATCAGGGATAACTTGTTCTATCAGGGCGTCTGATTGAATCCCTGGAACCGTTTCAAGCACTTTGTCATCAATAGCATCGCCATGACGTGATGAATCGAATGATTCCAAACGCTCTCTGCATAATGCGCCTTGGTAACCTTCATCGTTCATGTAGTAGCCGTGCTGCACTTTTGCTTGACGCATTTGCGCGAGGGCTTCACCAATGGTTTCGGTGCTAATACGAAGGCTTTGTGGTTGCATCACTGTATCAACGGTCAGTGCGCGAGCGCGATTCACATCTTTGACGAAAGCTTCAACATAGTCGTCGGCTGGGTTAAGTAGGATATCAACCGGGCGACCCTGTTGGATAAGCTTGCCGTCGCGTAAAATGGCAATGCGATCACCCAAGCGAAGCGCTTCGTCTAAATCATGCGTGATGAAAATGATGGTTTTTTGAAGCTTTTCTTGCAAACCAATCAGCTGATCTTGCATTTCACTACGGATCAGTGGGTCAAGCGCAGAGAAGGCTTCATCCATCAATAGAATTTCTGCATCGGTACACAAGGCGCGAGCGAGACCAACACGCTGCTGTTGGCCACCCGAAAGCTGTGACGGGTACTGCTGTTCGTAGCCAGCAAGGCCAACGGTTTCAAGCCATTCGGTCGCTTTATTGTCACGCTCTGCTTTACTGACACCTTGTACTTGCAGACCGTAAGCTACGTTTTGCAAAACGGTGCGGTGCGGCATCAAACCAAATCGTTGAAACACCATGGACATTTTGTGGCGGCGGAAATGTTGTAGGCCTTTCTCGTCCAACTTCATCACGTCTTCACCTTCAACAATGATTTGACCTTCAGTTGGGTCTATCAGACGGTTGAAGTGGCGAATGAGGGTGGATTTACCTGAGCCAGACAGACCCATAATCACGAAGATTTCGCCTCGTTCGATATCTAAGTCAATTTGCTGCAGGCCTACGGTATGTCCTGATGCAGCCAATATGTCATCTTTGGACTTGCCTGCTTTCACGTCTGGCAGCAGTTTCTCTGGTGTCTTGCCAAAAATCTTGTAAAGGCCTTTGATTTGAATCAGCGGTGTAGTGCTGGACTTACTCATGATGACCTCCACTTAAATGCTGCTGAGTACGTTTTGCATAGCTTTGTGACACTCGGTCAAAGATGATTGCCAAGGCAACGATAGCAAGACCGTTGATTAAGCCGAGGGTGAAGTATTGGTTAGTAATAGACTTCAGTACCGGTTGGCCGAGGCCTTTTACGCCGATCATTGAGGCGATAACGACCATCGCTAGTGCCATCATAATGGTTTGGTTGATGCCTGCCATGATAGTTGGCATGGCAAGGGGCAACTGCACACCAAACAAACGTTGTGTTGAACTCGCGCCATAGGCTGTTGCTGCTTCCAGCACTTCTTTATCCACGAGTCGGATACCGAGATTGGTCAGGCGTATAACCGGTGGAATCGCATAGATGATAACGGCAATGACGCCCGGAATTTTACCAATGCCAAGCAACATCACGACAGGGATCAAGTAGACAAATGCTGGCATGGTTTGCATGACATCAAGTAGGGGGGTGACCAGAGATTGAATGCGATTTGAACGGGCCATGGCGATACCGATGGGTATGCCGAGTCCAATGGCCAGCATGGTACATACCAGTATGATACTCATGGTCCGCATCGTATCTTCCCACATGCCAAAGTAACCAATGGCGAGGAAGACGAATATAACACTGACGCCGAGTTTCCATGAGCGGCTGGCAAGATAAGAGACGCCAGCAAGAATAACGATCATTAACCACCACGGCGTGCCGAGTAGTAGCTTTTCAAACCAGATGAGAAATTGAAGAAGGGGGTCGAAAAATGATTCGATGGTTTCGCCATAGTTTCGTGAGAATTCGCGATAAGCACCATCAAGTGTTTTTCGGATGGTTAGAAGATCGGAGCGTTCCATCTCCGGGAATTCCGTTAACCAAGAATTATCTGCCATAACAGTACAGCATCCTCTGTATAGTTGTTATTAGTAAAATATAGTGAATATACCCGGTACGATTTTAGCCTCGGTGTTTTAACTGAGACTGATGAGACGTTAGGCGGGTGAGAGCAATGACACTATTTGTGATTGAAGAAACGGGCTGAATGCATCAGCCCGTTGGTTGAATGCGCGCTTACAGTGCCGCTTTCACTTTTGCTGCCACGTCAGGGGTTACCCACTGAGTCCAAATGTCGCTATGATTTTCGAGGAAATATTCACCGGCAATTTCACCGTCTGCTTGATTATCTTCCATCCAAGCCAGCAGAGTGTTTAGCTCATTGGTGGTGAATGAACGATTAGCCAGGTAGCTCATTGCACCAGGGGCACGTTGTGCAAAGCTTTCCGTTACCACCGTATCGACCGCTGATGGTGGGTACATGGTCGCTTTGGGATCTAAACACTCTTCGCTTGTAATACAGCTTTTGAAGTGTTCTTCATCAATGCCTGAACCGAAGTCAACTTTGACCATTTCGTATTTACCAAGCACAGCAGTAGGCGCCCAGTAGTAACCAAACCAACCTTGACCGCGCTCATATGCTTTGGCAATAGAGCCAGAAAGACCAGCGCCTGAACCTGGATCAATCAATTCAAAACCTTTGTCTTCAAGTCCCAATGCGTTAAATAGGTTGCCTGATGAAATCTGGCAGTTCCAGCCAGCAGGACAGCCATAAAATGCACCTTTCGTTGGATCTTCTGGGTGTTTGAAAAGTAGTGGGTTGTTTTTTACGCCTTCAATCGTGGCTAGGCTCGGGTCTTTGTCGACAAGAAACTTAGGTACCCAGAAACCTTCTACGCCACCTTCAGATAGTGTGCTACCCGCAAAACGTAATCGGCCTTCTTCAACGCCTTTGTCCAATGCCGCTTTTAGTGAGTTGCTCCAGAATTCTGGCGCAATGTCTGGCTCGCCCTTTTCAATCATTGATGTACCGGTTGGCATGGTATCGCCCGGCACTAACTCTGCGTCGCAGTCATAACCATTTGCAAGAATGAAGCGGTCAATATTGGCGATAACTGTTGCAGAACTCCAATTCATGTCTGCGATGGTGACCTTGCCACATTCTGCGGCGAAACTGGTCATTGGCATTGCTGAAAGCAGCAGGCATGACGTGGCTAAAAGTTTATTCATGGAAGTTCCCTCTCATATGAACTGCTGCATTAATCAATACAGCTCTAATCATTTATGACGCTCGCGTACTGTTACGAAAACCATTCAAACATGGTTTAACAGATTGAAAAGTATGTACGCATTGATTGTAATCATAACAAATACGCATCACATTTTCTGCACCCACATTACATTTCATGCTCAAATTGATTCGCTCCCTAATCAAATTGCGCGGTGTTCTGTCGGTTGTTTGGTAATTAAGTCTCTGATTTTTCTTCTTAAAATGCCCACTAATATGAATCGTGCGTTTTATTTGTAAGAATTCACATTCAGTTTGGAGAATTACACGAGACATACCTCATTTCCAGGTTTAAGGATGAAATTTATTTGCGCGTTCCTTGTTCATACATGGTGTCCTCAATAAAAGGTTTAGGGAGTCAATATGTCGCAGACTGTACTCGTACTAGAAGATGATGCAGACATCGCCGAACTGGTTTCACTGCACCTAAAAGTGATGGGCAATGAAGTCGTAAAAGGGACGTCATTGGAAGAAGGGTTTCGCGTCCTCAGCGAAAGAAAAATAGATGCCGTGGTATTAGATAGAGGCCTTGATGATGGCGACGGTATGACCTTGTGCCAGCAATTACGTCACCAGCACAATGGCGTGCCCATTTTGATATTAACGGCAATGGACTCTGAATCCGACATGGTGGAAGGTTTCGAATCGGGCGCTGATGACTATTTAGCAAAGCCATTCAGCGTGATTGAATTTCAGGCAAGAATACGCGCATTAATGCGTCGGGCTGCTGTGCACAACCAGTGGCATCACATTCCAGCAGAAGAAACGGATGCTGTCAGCGATGAGCTAAGTGTCGGATCCTTGTTGTTCAATCATCTGGAGATTTCACCCGAAACACACAGTGTGACGTTAGGTGGCAAAACCATTGATCTTACGCCTACGGAATTTTCGCTACTTTGTTGTTTAGCCAAAAGGCCAGAGCGAGTATTCAGCAAAGACGAGCTATTGAGCCGTGTTTGGAACACGGACTATGACGGATACCGTCATACTGTTTGTTGTGCAGTGAATCGTTTACGAAGCAAATTGGAACGTGATCCAGACATGCCGAAGTACATCCATACTGTATGGGGTGTCGGGTATAAATTTCGAGAAGCGGCGACCTTACATCGCTTATAACCTGTTTTTGGTTTGGTTTGGCTTAGTGATTGGTCTGGCATTGTGCGTGGTGATATCTGTCGGCATGTGTGTGCAGACAGCATGAGTCTAAAAGATAAAATCTGTCATGGAGTGGGATATTGACGTTCAAACACCGTCTGCTGTTATTTACCTTAGTGTGGTTTTTGATCAGCGCAGCCTTGCTGACATTTTTGAGTGTGTCTGTTTGGAAAGAAAATGAATTCCGGGCACAACAGGCACTTCACAGCGAGCTGGCTGTTCACATGAGAGATGATAACCCACTGATGGTGGGTGACGATTACAGCACTGAGGCACTCTCCTCCATTTTCCATACATTAATGTTGCTGGGGCCTGACTTTGAAATCTACTTTCTTGACCCAGAGGGCAATATCACTACCTCCGGCCCACCGATTGAAGACGTTGTAAGACGTAAGGTTGATGTTGCGCCGATTCAACAATTTCTTCAAAAGCAACCTTTTCCTATTCTGGGGAATGACCCCTTGTCAAAAGGTGGCCAAAACGTATTTTCAGCAGCGCAAATCGATGTGGGCGGCAACGTAGCCGGTTACTTGTACGTGGTGATTGGCAGTTCGCATCGTGGCGTGTTGATGGATCCAGAATCCTTGTTGTTGTATGCCCCAGTGATATTTGCTGCTTTGGTGGCAATTTTGCTTTTTGCCTTGTGTGTCTATCGCCTGGTGTTTCGCCATATCATCATTCCAGGGCGACTCATGGTGAATCAAATTGAGCAAGCGGCAAGTTCTGAATTCCGCGTCACTCCGCCGTTACAGTTTTCTGCTGCCGAGTTGCAAGAAATCGCGGCGCAATATCGGCGTATGATGGCCGTGATACAACAACAGTTTATTCAACTGCGAATTCAAGAAGCACAGCGCCGTGAGCATCTTGTGCAACTGAGTCATGACCTCAAAACTCCGTTGGCGAATGTGCTGGGTTATCTCGAAACGTGGCGCATACAGCACAATGAAGGGCGAGGCATGATCGATACGGCGTATCATAATGCACAGCGACTTCAGCGCCATCTTAAAGAGCAGCTTGATGCCGCTCGCTCCCCAACAGCCAAAATTGTTCTTTCATATCAAGAGATTGATGTGTCGTTTTTGCTGAAAGATATCAAGCAACGTTTTTCATTGTCAGCGAAACGTAAGCAGGTCGACATTGTGGTGAGTGCTGACATTCAATGCGTAGTCATCGCTGATGAGCAACTGATCAATCGTGTATTCGACAATCTGCTTGAAAATGCAGTTCGTCATAGTCCTCAGCATTCAACCATTTTGGTTGAGGCTGTCAAAGTTGGCGCGCGCCGTGTGGGATTTCGATTGTCTAATAATGTTGCCAAAGGCAGCGCTTCTGGCTCATTAGGGATGGGAACCAAAATTGTTGACGCCATATTGAGCCTTCATCAAAGTCAGCTAGAGCATATTGAAGAGGACGATGCAGCAAACCGATTCAGTGTCTATTTTGAACTGTCTTCGATCGCCAATACGACGGCGAGCCAAATTCGCGTCGTTCCTGCTGTTTTATCGACAGTCATGGAAGACGAAGATGAACCTCAAATGACCTCATCGTTGCCGAAAGTGAATGGAAGTTTGCGAGAGAGCGCAGATGAAACCGGTGCCATGCCTATGATGATGACAGACGATCCGGCAAGCGCTGAGCCGTTGCCTTCATTTAGCGCATCAGACACTGATCCATCTAGTGGCAGTAGTGACGAGAAAAATGAGCAAGCAGATGAACGTGGGCGAAAATAAAGCCAGCCAAATACATCGCCCCCCACGCTTCTAAGTCACTCGTCTCGCTTTTTTTGTTTTGGCAGTTGTGACTGTTGTGGATCTGGGCTGAAGCAATATCAATACAAATATTCCTAACATCACCGCGCCCATGATCGAGAAAAGGCGCTTTCCATCCTCGATGAAAGCGCTGCCTGCATTCTGAGTAATGCCGTAATACACCAAGACCACAAATCCGGAATAGAGCAATTGAATCGTGCTGTAACTGGCATTTTTATTCATGGCATGAACGCCCATAAGGAGCGAACAGGTCAATACAATACCCATGTTCCCAATCAGATTGGTTTGCAAAACACTCATCATGAGCACAGGCAACGCGAAGAGAAAGCCAGCCAGAGTGGCAAGAAAACGTCGAATACCATAACTATGCGCACTGATCGGATCGGGATCTTTAAGTATCAATGCAACGGTAATCGTGACGATGGTGCTTTGCACCAGATTGAGGGCGATAGAACTGATCAAAACCAGCAAAATCACACTGGCTTTCACCACGATATGCCAGACTTCGGTGTGTTTGGGTTCCGAGGGCTGTGGCGTTGGTGTCGGCGCTATTGGGTCGCCACCCGGAACAAGAAAATACGCCAGATAGGCAACAAACCCAGCGATAAAAATATTCTCCATCAACGCCAGTGGCACTTGTGTGACGTCTATCCCTTTTTGACGGGAGAACACGGCAATCATTGCTGTTGAAACCACCAGTAGCGTCGCCAGTAAATCTTGTGGATTAATTCGACAGCGCAACATGCACCAATAGAACACCACAAACAGCATGCAGTAATAAACAATAGGATTGTCGAGCAATAGATTACTGAGACTGGCCTGAAACCATGCCGTGATAAATAGCACAACAGCCATTAGTATCACCATCATCAGTGGCGGCGGCTTGTGTGAAGTACATAAAAACACCGCACAGATTGCAGGGCCTAATAGCGGTATTTCTGTGCCAAACACGTGCTGCCAAAATAGGAGCAAAACGGGAAAAACCGCAACACGGATAATGGCATTACCGGGGCGTCTAAACATGATTAGGATACACCACTACGAGACATAGCTCAGGTAGCTCCAAATCCACGTCCACAAATCAAGCAAGGCTTCTCCAAACTCAGACTGACTAGGATAAAAACTGACGGTTGCAAGGCCGCCGTATCGGAGATTAACGTCATCGGGAATGTCAAAGAAACGAACATTCACGGGGAAACGCTGTGCATGTTGAATACCTGCTGGCGAGTCAAATAAGCCATTGTTGCCATCGATTTGAAGGCTTCCATTGCCGCTGCTACCCCAGCCAATCGAAGTGACTTCGCCGTGAAAAATTTCACCGGGATAGGCATCAAAGACAATCTTCACGATGGTGCCTTTTTGGATATAGACCAGCGAATTTTCACGCACCATGGCGGTTAGCCAGAAATGATTGTTATTGATGTAGGTCAGTAGAGGGTGTCCTGTCGCCGCATAATCACCGGCTGTTAGGTTGATATTGGTGATGACACCAGCGGCAGGGGCATTGATGTCGGTATAAGACAGGTCGAGCAGTGCTTGATCGAGTTTGTTCAGCGCTGATTTAACCTGAGGGTTATTTTCACCTTTCGGACCTAATGCTTCCTGCGCTCTGGCAAATGCTGCGGTGGCTTCTGCAAGATTGGCTCTGGCGGTATTCAGTGCCGATAGGCTGTCATCAAGCGTGGCTTGGCTGACCACGCCTCGACGCGCGAGAGTCGTGTTGCGTTCAGCATGTTGTTTTGCATTGGCGAGTTTGACGCGAGCCGCGACTTGCGTGGCTTTGGCTGCGTCTACAGCCGCAGAATCGGCATTGACGGATTGCGAGGCTTGTTGAAGTGCTAACCGCGCGGATTCTACGTTTAATTGAAACGGACTCTTTTCAATAGCAAGCAAGGCTTGATTGCGTTTGACCTCGGCATTGTTAACCACCGAAATGCTCGAAATGGGGCCTGAGACCTGAGGGCTAATGCGAATAAGCTGCCCGTTGACTCTGCCATGGCTGGTCATAGGCGTCACGCGGTCAGCCCACAAGGTATAGAACCAAATGACCAATGCTAACGCGATCAGGTAATAAGTGAAGCGACGCGCGCTGTTTACGGCGGCGGATTGTTCCCCTTTATCCGTTTCTTCCTCATCGCTAGGCTTGTTGGCATCACTCATCACATCGTCCTTTTTGTCATGACCATTTTCAGAATGGCCATTAAAAATGGATGATGGTGACTCATCCACGGAAGGTAATTCTATGAGGAGTGAGAAGGAAAAGTTGTCCAAGTTAAGACACTTTGTTGTAAACAGTGTCATATCAGCTATATAGGGTACGACGTGTGTTTTAGCGACTTTAGGGTAAAAGAAGTAATTGGGGGGCTGGCGTTCGATTGATCGCAGCTCCCCAGAAATCTGTTCAATGTGTTGGGTCGGCAATGATTGCGTGTTATTGACCAATAAAATTGGGTTTACGTTTAGCAATAAACGCTTTCATTCCTTCTTTTTGGTCGTGAGTCGCGAACAAACTGTGGAAAACTCGACGCTCAAAGCGTACCCCTTCGCTCACGGGCAACTTCTCTGCATTTACAACGCATTCTTTTGCCAGAACAACAGCAGGTTTGCTGTAACTGGCGATAGTGTGTGCCGCATCCATGGTTTCTCGCAGCAGTTGGTGTTCAGGCACGACACGAGACACCAGCCCTGCACGTTCAGCTTCTGTCGCGTCCATCATTCTGCCTGTTAATATCATGTCCATGGCTTTGGCTTTTCCGACCAGTTTGGTCAGGCGCTGAGAGCCACCCATGCCCGGAATGACGCCAATGGTGAGCTCAGGTTGACCAAATAGCGCTGAATCGGCCGCAAAAATGGTGTCGCACATCATCGCAAGCTCACAACCGCCGCCTAATGCATAACCCGAAACCGCCGCAATGATGGGAGTACGAATTCGGTCGATAGCTTCCCAACCCGCAAAATAATCGCATTCAGCCATTTCTTGGTAGTTCTTGTTTGCCATTTCGCTGATGTCTGCGCCTGCCGCGAAGATCTGTTCAGAGCCTGTGATAACAAAACAGCCCACGTCGGGATTAGTGTCATATTCCGAGAGTGTTGCCGTGAGTTCTTGCATCAACGCTGAGTTGAGCGCGTTACGTTTCTCTGGACGATTTAGGCGGATGACAACAACGCCTTGGTCCATGGTGGTTTTAATAAGCATATTCATGTCCTTAACTGTCCCAGATGGCGCCAAAAGCAGGTATGCCACGGCTTTCTAAACCGAACACAACTTGACGTGTAAGTTTTTGATTGGAAATGCAAATAACTGCTTCTGCATCAAACGCTTCGTAGGCAGCATAAGCCAATTGCACCATGTCAGGCTTACCTTGCTTATCGGTATCCCAGATCAGTGCATCGGGTTGTGCGGCAAGAATTTCGTCGACCAATTCATCACCATAGGTTTTGCGAGGGTCACGCGTTGACCACACCAGCTGAATCGGCAATTTTTGTGCTAACAAATGTGGTATACAAGGGCCAATACCGCTGCCCGTAGCGATATACACCACGCGTTTGAACAGTACTTCGATGTTTGCGACACCCGCGGTCGGGATGCCTTTCACCCATAGGTGACTCGGTTTGTCGTCAATCAGTTTCCCCGTCCAGTCACCAGCGCGGGATACGGTCAAGCGATAACCGGGTTCAGTTGGCGAAGGTACATTGGCAAAGTGGTGCCATTCAGAAAGTGGAGAGCGGCTTATTGCCATTGAAGAGCCCGCAAACGGGGTGACGCCGTAATTGAACTTCAGCAGCGCGACATGGCGTGAGGGCGTCGTGATAGAAACAGGCACTTTACGGAGGCGTAACCACGGTAACAGTATGCTGAATGTCATGATGCTGATGAGCCACATAGATGGTGTTTGCAGCATGCGAGCCAATGGAGTTAACTCGGGTTTGCTGTCCGCCGCAACCGCGAATGCCTGCACCCAAAACAAGATGAGGATTGACCACCCGGCAAAACGGTGTGTCCGCTCGAAGGCATTGTGAAACTTCTTCCGAATATTGGGCATGGCCATCGCGATGATCACCACCAATAAGCCAACAATCGCCATTGTGCTATACAGGCTGGTGGATGAGACGGATGAAGGGGCTTGATTGCGTTGATAAATCAGCGCACCAGTGAAAAGCGCAAACCATAACGAACCGTTTACCGCACAGCCACTATGAAGACCGCCGTGATGATAGATTTTGCCTAGATGCCAACGAACAGAAAGCGGCCAAGTGACGGGGGCGCGTGTCGCAAGCCAGAACAGTAAATTGATGATGTACTGTTGTCGAATCAGTATTGCAACGAAGAAGTTACTGATCACCATGTTGCTGAGGCTTGAGAGATCAATCTGGCTTGTAAAAAACCATTGTCCCTGCGTGACACCATAGATCAGCCAACCTAGATTGATCACAGACACCAAGATGATTAAGCGAACGTAATGTTCCAGTGCGGGATATTTCCACATGCGTTGCAGTAAACCCTGCTTGGCAGGTAACTCAGAATGGGAATGAGAGTAAGGAGCCATCATGGGTTATTCCTCTCCTGTCTTGTGGGACTTAACGTTGTTGTGAAACTGGTCATAAAGCGCCTTTAGTTCGCGTTTATCCACTTTCCCACGTGGCGTTAATGGCAGCGCATCGAGGGCCATGACACGCACAGGCACGCAATAATAGGGAAGGTTTTCAGCAACGTGGTTTATCGCTTCTTGTTCGTCAACATTGGCAGGAACAACGAAGGAAACGAGGTGGTCAGTGTCTGCTTTTAGGGTGACGGCCAAGCGACAACTAGGCAGTTGCTCAATCATGGCTGAGACAGCATCAAGCTCCACGCGAAACCCTTTCACTTTCACTTGATCGTCGGTGCGGCCATAGTGTTCAAGTTCACCATCTGGCGTCCATCTGCCAAGGTCTCGTGTTCTGAACATCACATGTCCATCGCCTAAAAAAGGATCCGCACGATATCGTGATTGACTGAGTTCAGCGTTAGCGAGATACCCTTTCGTTACGCAAACACCGCCCGCCCACATTTCACCCACGTCGCCGATTGCGCAGGGTTCGAGTTTTTCATTTAGCACATACACGGTGTTGTTTGGGGTAGGTTTGCCAATGGTCAGTGAGTCGCCAGGACGGTAAAGTTTGGCGGTATTGATGATGGTGGTTTCTGTCGGCCCGCAACAGTTATAGAAATCGCAGAATGCGCCCCAAGTATCTGCCAGTGGTTTAGGACAGGGCTCACCTGCAACGGCAACAACACTAACATCACGACACTTTTCAGGGTCAATCTGACTCAGTACCGATGGCGTGGCGACAATCACGTCGGCATTCATGGCGGTGTGCTCAATGATTTTGTCCCGAATTAGCAAAGTTCCGCCATGACACAGTGCCACAAACACTTCCCACGCTGACATATCAAACGCAATACTCAATATCTGCGCCACGCGTGTGCCCGGTTTGACACCAAGATTACCCGGTGTAGTCATCACAATATTGCAGACATTTTGATGCGTAACTTGCACACCGTTGGGTCTTCCAGTCGTGCCTGAGGTAAACAGAATAAAGCAGGTGTTCTGAGGCTTTGTTGGGCGTTTACCTGTTATGTCTAAAGAGCAAAACTCTTCTGATTTTAATAGATTATCCAGCTCAATTACCGCACAACCGTTGAGTGTAGGGAGGTCTTTTAGGTGTTGAGAAAGTGTCAGTACGATCTTAATGCGTGCAGTGTCAACGATATGTTCGAGCTGAGGGTGTGGGGCGACGCCAGCGTGCTGGGGCACATAATTGGCGCCAATTTTTAGGCATGCCATCAAACCAATCAACATAGGTATTGACCGAGTAAGGAAAAGGCCGACGGAGTCGCCAGGTCTAACCCCACGTTGCTGGAGAAATGTTGCGAGCTGTTCAGCGCTGTGATTAAGGGTTTGATAAGAAATAGAGCGATTGCCATGCATAGCGGCAATGGCATGGGGTGTATTCTCGGCGTGATATTCGAAAGCTTTATTTAGTGTATTGAACGAGGGCTTTTCTCGAGGGCCACGACCAAACTCAATGAATTTTCGAAGCTCGAAGGCATCGAGACTTGCCAGCGGTGAAATATTGAAGATGTTGTCATTGCCCGTTAGCAATGATTTTGGTGATGGCGGAAACAACGCCGAATTAAGTGAAACTGTCATCTTGATCTCCCTGACATCAGTGCTCCAAATTGCGCGAAGCGATCAGGAGTGATAGGGAGAATCTAGCGAACAAATCTCACAAAATTATCGCGGAGGGTTCGCAAAGTGTTAGTAATGGATAGAAGTCTGATTCATAAAGGATTCATGACGATAGATCAGAGGCTTTCACCGATCTCTATTTGGTAACCAAGGTCGATAGACGGTTTCCAATCTTCGTTGCCTTTTAGGCGATTGAGCAATTGCTCGGCAGCGACGCGTCCTACATCTTCCCTTGGCGTGACGACCGTCGCCAGTCTAGGCAGCATTGCTCGGCTGATATCCAAGCCGTGAAAGCCTGCGATGGCAATGTCTTCGGGAATACGAATATCACGGCGTTGGCACTCAAAGAGCGCGCCGATCGCTAAATCATCGTTGGTACAAAATATGCCATCGACATCAGGGTGGTTTGCGACCAACTCCTTGAGCAAGGTTGACCCTAAGGTAAACGAAGAGGCTTCCTCTGTTTGCAAGGTAATGGGCACTAATCCGCTGGCATTCATGGCGTCGAGATAACCCGCCATTTTCAGTTGCGTACGCTGATCCATGCGTGCGGCGAAATAGGCAATTTGCTTGCATCCTTTGTCCAGCATGGCCTGTGTCATGGCTTTGGCTGCTGCACCGTTATCAAATCCGACGGCTTGTTCAATGCAGGGAGAAATGGAGTCCATGATTTCGACCACAGGAATAGAGGCGGTTTCGAGCATCTTCCTCGATTTGTCTGTGTGCGTGGTTTGCGAAAGAATGATGGCGTCAACGTTGTAAGAAAGCAGTGAAGCAATACTTTGCTCTTCGAGTTCAGCGCTGTAACCGTAGTGAGCAATCATGGTTTGATAGCCAGCGGGCGCGGTCACCGATTCGATGCCGCGAATGACTTCAGCAAACACCTGATTAGTCAAAGAAGGCACGAGCACACCAATGGCGTTACTTTTTGCATTGGAAAGAATATCAGGGGCACGATTAGGAATGTAGCCAAGCGCTTCGACCGCCGTTTCAATCTTGTCTTTCAGCGCTTCTGATACCTGTGACGGGTCGCGAAGACAGCGGCTCACTGTCATTTTTGTTACGCCAACTTGGTCGGCGATATCTTGAAGTGTCGGTCTTTTTTTCTTACTCGCCATAATGAAATTCTAATCGCATCCTTTCACATATCGTGGTCGTTGATGTTACACCTTCGCGCTATTCCGCTCACCATTTTGTTGTGAGTGGCTCGTTTATACCCAAGCATCTTTAGGTTGTTTACGAATATGAGGTACTTAGGGCAATAACACTGTGCCGCCGTGTGAGCACCGGTTGCTAGAACTCAACTTCTTCTCTTGGCACATCACGCCAAGGCCAATCATGGAATATCAGACTGACTCATTGCTAGCGCCTCCTAGTGCGAGGATCACTTGATCTACTACGTCTTCCGATTGATGTGAAACGTCAATAAAAACGGCCTCATCTGCCGTGGGTTCAACCAAGGTTTCAAATTGGCTGCGCAGCATTTCTTCGCCGTTGAAGTAATGATCGGTACGCTTTTGGTGGCGAGACCAAATGGTGTCGAAATCTCCTCTGAGGTACACAATTGTCATGTCATCGTTGTTGAGGCGCAAAGTGTCGCGATAGGTTTTTTTCAGTGCAGAGCAAGCAACAACCAGCTCATCATTGTCGATGAATAATTGGTTCAATGTGGTTAGCCAACCGTGTCTGTCGGCATCACTTAGCGGAATACCCTGACGCATTTTTTTGACGTTTTCCTCAGGGTGGAAGTCATCACCATCATAAAAGGGAATAGCCAGTTTTTGTGCAATCAGGCTACCAATGAGGCTTTTCCCTGAGCCTGAAACGCCCATGAATAAGATTTTCTTAGGTTTCATTACAATCGTTATCCTCTTGCCTTTATCAATGCGGAAGGCACAAAAAAGTCACCGAGTGACCGGTTAGAAACGGCATCATTTCCACCACATAGCGAGTTGCGGAAAGGCGATGGTTAAGCCCAGCACAAGGATCTGAAGCGCGATAAATGGCAGCAGCGAACTGAAGATTTCGCCTAGACTGATGTCTTTTGGTGCAACGGATTTAAGGTAAAACGCCGCGGGCCCAAACGGGGGTGACAGGAAAGAAACCTGCATGTTTAAACAGAACACCACGCCAAACCAAATCGGGTCATAACCCAGCTCGGTGATCATGGGCACGAAGATCGGCATCGTGAGCAAAGCAACACCAACCCAATCGAGGAACATGCCCAGTACCAGCAAAATCAGCATCATGATCAGAAGCGTGGAAAGCGCACCACCGCCACTGAGGGAGAAGATCACATCACCGACAAAATCGATGCCGCCCATCAGATTGTAAATGCCGACTAAGGCACTGGCTCCGATGCCTATCCAAATGATCATGCCGCACGTACGCATGGTTGCGACGGCACTGTCTTTGAGCATGCTGTAGTTGAGTTCACCACGAATTGCCGCACTCGCCATGATGCCGATAACGCCGAGTGCCGAGGCTTCTGTGACCGACGCGATACCGGAATAGATACTGCCCAGCACTACCGCAACAGAGAGTAGCGGGAAAAACAGCGCCTTCATGTAGCTGATTTCCTCCTCTTCTTCCGCATCAGACGGAATGGTATCGGGCGCAAGTGACGGGTCTAAATAACAGCGGATCAACACATAAGCGATGTAGAAACTTGCCAGCAACAGGGCAGGCAAGAACGATGCTTTGAACAAATCACCGATGGAGACACTCGCGGTCATGCCATAAATGATGAGTACGATACTGGGGGGCAGCATGGTGCCGAGTGCGCCGCCCGCGCAGGTTGTACCAATGGCGAGCTTGCGGTTGTAGCCTAATCGCAGCATTTGAGGCAGCGCGAGAATGCCGAGTAGGACGGTTTCGCCGCCAATGACACCGCTCATCGAAGCCAGAATCACGGCAACAAGCAGAGTTTGAACCGCCACGCCGCCACGAACACGACGACCAATGATCCGCATGGCATTGAACAAATCTTTGGCAATCCCTGACCGATCTAAGATTGAAGCCATCAAGACAAACATGGGGACAGCGAGAAACACATAACCTGAAACAAAACTGTAGGTGCGGCTAGCAATCAAAGGCAGCGCATCAGGGCCAAACCAACCTAAGGTGAAAAACAAGGCGACAAAGCCAGTCACGAAGGCCAGTTGCATGCCAGTGAGCAGGAGAGCGACCATCATTGCCAGCATGAGAATACTGCCCCAACCGAGGCCGATTGCCGATAAATCAAACATCTTTCGACTTCCTAAAACGGGTGATTTCTTGAATGAGGTGCAGCGTAAACTGAATCACCAAAATGCAGAGTACGACGAAAATAAGCCCTTTGAGCAGCGCAGGGTAAGGGGCGTTTAGCACCGAACCTGATGTCTCAAGGCGAAGGTCTCCCCACGGTGCAAACCAAGATTCGTTGGCGGTGAGGTAGGCGGAATAAGTCAGCATGCCAGCGAAAGCGAGCCCAATAATGTGGTGGACGATGTTGAGGTATTGGCGTTTTCGAGGTGATACGGCGTCGTAGATCAGCACGACGCGAACGTGCTTGTTGGCCGCAAAAGCATAAATGCCACCGATGATGAACAAAGACCCACCAATAAACGAGGCCGTTTCATGCACCCAAGTCGTGGGCGCGTTAAAGGCGTAGCGCATGATGACTTCGTAAAACGAGATCAACGCGGTGACGATAAACAGCACGCTGAGCGCGTCGCCGACACGAATAATGGCTCTGTCTAAAAAATTGCGCGGCTCGTCTTCATGGTGGCTGGCTTCAGCCTTGGCCAGTTTATTATCCATAACAATCTTGTCCTGAATAAAGAGGGCGTGAGCCCTCTTGAAATCCAATGGTTGGAAGGGAATCCAAACGAAGGGGGTTACAGCAAACCGTTAGATGTCAGGAACAGTGTGACCGAGTCATAAACTTTCTGAGCATTTGGCGAGCGTTCAGCAAACACTTTCCATTGGGTCTTCGCGATTTCGCGGAATTTCTTACGCTCTTCGCCAGACCAATCGTGAATGGTGATGTTTGGGTTGTTCTGCGCTTCGGTGACTGCCGCTTGGTCAGCTATTTTTAGCTGCGTGGTGATGTCGTAAGAGAAGTCTCTGACCGAGGTAGTCAAGATCTCTTGCAGATCAGCAGGCATGGCATCCCATTTCTTCTGAGAAATTGAAATGTCGATAAGTGGCAGTGAATGGAAGCCGGGTTGCACAGGGTGGGTAGCAATATCGTTCATGCCCGCTTTTTGGTTAGTGGAAAATACGGTGTAGTCCGCGGCGTCGATAACGCCCTTGCTAAGGCCAGTGAAGACTTCAGAGCCGGGTAAGTTAACCGGCGTTGCGCCTGCTGCTGCGAAGACTTGTTGAACTAAGCCTTCCGGTGCACGCAGCTTAAGGCCTTTCAAATCGTCAACGCCATTAAGTGGCTTTTTAGAGATGAAGGATTCAACGCCCGTGGTGGATGCGCCAATGAATTTCACGCCATAAGGGGCGTAAAGTTCGGTCATCAGTTCATTACCGCCGCCGTAGTTCATGTACTGCAGCAGTTGCGTGGTGTCTGACCATGCGCCAACCATGTTGCCAATCAAACCAAACGCAGGATCTTTGCCGGAGAAGTAACCTGTTGCTGTCACGTGACCGTCGATGATCCCCAGCTTGATAGAGCTTAATGTTTCAGTATGCTTAACAATAGAGCCGACAGGCAGAAGATCTATGTCTATTCTGCCGTTAGACATCAGTTCGACTCTTTCAGCCCACTCTTGCTGAAGCTTATAGTTGAGGTCCCCTGATGGGTCAGATGATTGAATTTTTAACGTAAAATCAGCGGCTAACGCTGATGCTGAAAAGAGTCCGGTGAGGGTGGCAGCTAACAAAGCTTTAGATAGCACTTTCATTTCAGAGGTATCCTTATGGGTTCCACGTTGACAAATAACAGCGTTTCCACTGATCGTTTTTTGGCCGGCTTGTTACTGATGTTACCGGTAACGTTGCAATAGTGTTACCGGTAACCTAAATCCGTTCCGAGATCTCGATCTCAATTTTATCCATTCATTAACAAATCATTTACGAAGTCAGTGCTCTCAATTGCCTGCGGTTTTATTCGCCAACATGGTGTCACACGCACAAGTGTTGTGTTTACAGCACAAAGAAAAACGCCCTAGGTCATCGAGACCTAGGGCGTTGCCTTTTTTAAACGTCTCAACCGCTACACTCCTTGCCATACGGACGAGGGACGTGACCTTTCCTGATGGCTATCGGGCTATCGGGCTAAACGGCGGACGAAACGATCAAAGGGTTGGCATTGAAAACACCGCGCCTTCTCGAACGTTCGCCGATGGCCAACGCTGGGTAATGGTTTTTCTGCGTGTATAAAACTTCACGGCATCAGGTCCATAGGCGTGCAAGTCCCCAAATAAGGATTGTTTCCATCCGCCAAAGCTGTGGTAAGCAACAGGGACGGGCAGCGGTACATTGATGCCCACCATACCGACCTTGATGTTGTCTGAAAAATACCGCGCCGCCTCACCGTCACGGGTGAAAATGCAGGTGCCATTGCCGTAGATATGGCTATCAATTAACGCCATGGCTTCTTGCATGGTGTCCACGCGGACAATTTGCAGAACAGGGCCAAAGATTTCTTCTTGATAGCTCGTCATGGTCGGTAGGACGTTATCAATGAGTGTTGGGCCGACAAAATAACCACTTGCGTAGCCTTCAATAAATGGGTTTCTGCCGTCGACAACAATGGTTGCGCCGTCGTTTTCCGCAGAAGAAATATATCCTTCTACTTTTTGCTTGTGCTCACGGCTGATCAAAGGCCCAAAGTCATTGTCATTATCGTAAAACGCGCCAACGCGAAGCTTGGCGAGTTTAGGCGTGAGCAAGGCAGCCAATTTGTCTGCTGTTTCGGCGCCAACTGCGACCGCAACTGACAATGCCATGCAGCGCTCGCCGCATGATCCGTAAGCTGCGCCAACCAATTGATTGGCTGCGTTTTCGAGGTCGCAGTCTGGCATCACAATGGCGTGGTTTTTCGCGCCACCCAGTGCCTGACAGCGCTTACCATTCTGGCTGGCTTTTTCATAAATGTATTTTGCAATTGGTGTGCTGCCGACAAAGCTAACCGCTTCAATGCCATCGTTGGTGAGTAAGCCATCAACCACTGATTTTCCACCTTGAATGACCTGCATCACGCCATCAGGAAGTCCCGCTTCTTTGAGCAGTTTAGCGATGAACAATGAGGTGCTTGGGTCTTTTTCGGAGGGCTTGAGAATGAAGCAATTCCCACACACCAGTGCCATTGGGAACATCCAAAGCGGAACCATGGCAGGGAAGTTAAACGGTGTAATTCCCGCTACAACGCCAAGTGGCTGATGTTCCGACCAAGAATCAATAGCTGGGCCTACATTTTTGCTGAACTCGCCTTTGAGCAATTCAGTGGCGGAGCAAGCGTATTCCACATTTTCGATGCCGCGTTGCAACTCGCCCATGGCGTCATGCGCAATTTTCCCATGTTCTTCGCCGATGAGTTTGCAGATTTCATCTTTGTTTTCTTCAAGCAACTGCTTGTAACGGAACATGATACGTGCACGTTTAATTGCGGGCTGATCGCGCCACGCGGGAAAAGCGGCTTTGGCGATCTCGACAGCTTCATTGGTGAGTGCATCTGGCGCCAACAGCAATTCTCTGATCGCTTCACCTGTGGCTGGGTTGTAGACCCACTGTGTGTCTGTGCAGTCTTCGCGCAATTCACCGTTGATCAAATGTCCAATTTTTTCCATTGAGGGGCTCCTTTCTCTTAAGACCAAAGATGTCGATATAACGATTTCATTTCATCAGGGGTGGGTATTCTAGGGTTGTTTGATGGCGAACCAGACGCGAGCGCCTGTTCAATCATGGTCTCCAACACAGATTCAAACTCGTCTTGCGATACGCCAAACTCCGCCAATGTCGGTACATTGAGTTCTTGATTGATTGCGTCCAACTCTTCAACAAGTCGAGTGTTGGCAACGTCGATAGGGTCGCTTTCGGTGGCAAGACCCATCGCCATTGCACATTTTGCATAGCGCTCAGGGGCTTCTTCGATAGAAAACGCCGTGATGCTGGGTAAGAGCATGGCGTTAGAAAGGCCATGGGGCACATGGAAGAAAGCGCCGATAGGGCGGCTCATTCCGTGTACCAAAGCGACAGAGGCGTTGGAAAACGCAATGCCTGCCAACGTTGCACCACGCATCATGGATTCACGGGCGTTTGTATCACTGCCGGTGTGATAAACCTTGCGCAGATTTGGCGCGATCAAACGCATTGCTTCGAGTGCATTAAAGTCACTAAACGGGCTCGCTTTGCGGCTAACATAAGCTTCGATGGCGTGAGTGAGCGCATCAATCCCTGTGTCTGCAGTAATTCGCGCAGGCAAGGTCATGGTGAGTTCATAATCCACAATGGCAGCAGTAGGGGAGAACCCTAAACCCACGCACAGCATTTTTTCATCGGTAGCGTCATCCGTGATCACCGTAAACTTGGTGACCTCTGACCCAGTGCCCGCCGTGGTGGGGATGGCAATGATGGGCAACCCTTCTTCATTCACGATGCGAGGCACTTTGTAGTCACGCATCACTCCGCCAAATCGTGCAAGAATGCTGATGGCTTTTGCGCTGTCAATGGCACTTCCGCCACCCAGTGCAACAAGGCAATCAAAGCCGCCATCTTTGGCTATTTGTACCGCTTCATTCACTGAACTTGCGGTTGGCTCGGGGATGGTGTCGGCATAAACACGCGATTCAATATCTGCTTGAGTCAGCAGTGCTTGAACTTTGTCGGCATAGCCAAACTGAACCATGGTTTTATCGGTAATCAACAGCACACGGCTGGCATTCAAGTTTCTAACCATGTCGGGAACGCGAGCGATAGCGCCGCCCCCAATTTCCATCATTCTGGGTAAGGTGACTGATACACTCATTCTGCTGCTCCTAATGCGTCAGGTTTTCCGGGAAGAGGTTCTCTACGTAGTGCTCGATAAAGGCCAATAGCCGTTGCAATGATCACGAACGAAAAGGGTAAGGCGGCGACAATAGAGGCCGTTTGCAGCGCACCCAATCCACCTGCGAGCAAGAGAACGGCGGCCACAAAGCCAATCGACATACCCCAAAAAATACGGTATCGAGTAGGTGGATGTTCGCTACCCATTGAAATAAGGGTGCAGATGACAAGTGTTGCGGAATCAGCAGAGGTGACGAAGTAGGTCACGAGCATAATGGTACAAATGGTGGCACCAAGGGTGGTGAGAATGGGGCCTACGTCCATCAGTTCTATGGTTGTAAACAAGGCAAGTGTGAGGTCGTCGTTGACCGCTTCTACTACACCTCCGCCGCCAAATAGCTCGATGTACATGGCGGTATTGCCAAAAATGGTGATCCAAAATGTGGCAAGTAGCGTCGGCGCAATCAGCACGCCAAGCACAAATTCACGGATGGTACGGCCACGTGAGATGCGAGCAATGAAAACGCCGCAAAACGGTGCCCATGCAATCCACCATCCCCAGTAGAAGATGGTCCAAGAACCCTGCCAAGTGTGCGTTGGGTCAGGATCAACCCACAATCCGAGCGAAGTGAAGTTCAGTAAGTAGTCACCCAAGTTGGTGAAAAATGAACCAATCACGTAAGCCGTCGGGCCCAGAATAATGAAAAAAGCGAGCATGACGACAGTCAACTGCATGTTGAGCTCACTGAGGATCCTGATGCCTTTGTTAACACCCGTGATCACCGAAAACGTCGCGACCATGGAAATGACAATAATAATGACAACTTGTGTGACGGTATTAATTTCAATACCGAATAGGTAGTTCAAGCCAGCGTTCATTTGCTGAGCGCCGAGACCTAACGAAGTCGCAATGCCAAATACAGTACCGAATACGGCAAGGAGGTCAGCGGCGTGGCCGATCGGGCCATAAATGCGATCACCGAGCAAAGGGTACAAGCCGGAGCGGATAGAAAGTGGGAGACCTTTACGATAAGAAAAGTATGCGAGGGACAGACCACAAAGTGCGAATAAACCCCAACCATGAAGACCCCAATGGAAGATGCTAATACGCATCGCTACCTGCGCAGCCTCAATCGACATGGCATTTTCAGGAGAGATAAATGGGTTACTTTGGAGATGGTACATAGGTTCAGCGATACTCCAAAAAAGAATACCGATGCCGATACCTGCGCCAAACAGCATTGAAAACCAGGAAAAGAAACCAAATTCAGGTTTCTCGTCATCTTTTCCTAACCGAATGTTTCCGTATCGGCTAAATACAAGATAAATAGAGATAAATAAAAATGTGCTCATCAAGCCGATGTAGTACCACGCTAAATTTGTTGCAATGTAACTTTTCGAAGCCGAATAAACGCCACTGGCATGCTCTGGTGCTAATATGGTGTAAAGAACAAACAATATAATAAGTAGGGATGAACCAATTGCCATGACAGGATTAACGCCAGCAAAAATGCCTGTGCGTTTATCTGGGTTTATTTCTTGTTGCATTGCGATACTCCTTTCCAATATCTTTTATTATGGTTTTTAGTGATGGTCATCACATTCTGTCTTTATGGCTTTTTTTCGCTGGAACTTGAAAAATGTTTAGTGCTGTAAGTATTAATTTTCCTATCTCATTAAACTCCATGTTTATCGATTTTTGAGCAATCAAAAAAAACGAAGCCTATGGCATAAGAAAATTTATACGTGGTTTTCGTGTTTCGAATTTATTACGTCACATTCTGTTTTGATGGGTTACATTGAGAATATATAAGCAAGGACGTAAATATGAAAAAGAGACTTCCACCATTGAATTGGCTTCGTTCCTTTGAAGCGGCAGCAAGACACTTAAGCTTTACCCATGCATCACAAGAGCTTCATATTACGCAGGCTGCCATGAGCCAACATATCAAAGGATTAGAAAGCCAATTGGGCACCGCGCTTTTTGTGCGTCTACCCCGAGGGCTAGAGCTGACGGATGCGGGCTCTGCTTATATGCCTGTGGTTCATGAGTCGATTGAGAAACTGTCCGAAGTGACCGAAGAACTCTTTGGTCAAGGGCGAACCAAACTGCTTAATATACGTGTCAATATGGTGTTCTTCATTCATTGGCTGGCGCCAAGGCTACAGGGGTTCACGGATAGTCACCCTGAAGTAAATCTTAAGATTACCAGTAATATATGGGTGAACAATCGTACCGGTTCGAGCGATTGTGACTTGGAGATCACGCATGGCAACGGGCGTTGGCCACACCTCAATGCACGACGATTAACATGGGATACGTTGTACCCCGTGTGTAGCAAGCAATACGCAGAAACGCTGCCTTCTGGTTTCGCGCCGACAGCACTACTAAACGAAAAACTGCTACATGTTATTGGCTATGAAGATGGCTGGGGGCATTGGTTCACCAGTATGGGATTGCCTTATGCAGAGTTTGAGCATGGTAGCCAATTCGATACACTGGTCAATGCGCTGGAGGTTTCAGTCAATCATGGAGGCATCGCCCTTGGTCGAAGTAGTCTAGTTAAGCGCTATATCAATGAAGGTAAACTTGTTCGCTTATTTGAGACAGAGGTTGCAACGCGAGAGGCGTTCTATTTAGTGAATTCTAATTCAACGATTTTGCATTCACATGCGCAGTTATTTATCGATTGGATCCTAAACGAAGTTGGACGTGACGTGTCGAATAATTCATATCGAGAATTATATAGTCAATAAACTAAGGTCATTAATTTTTTATATACTAAGACCTAATTTTTATTAATAGTCTTCAATTAAATCGCAAACTATCATCGGAAGTAATGAAAGCTCCTCCCTTTGAAAAGGAGGGTTTCTCATTTCAGATAAATATGCCTATGGTAGGAGCGAAAATAAATGAGGAATACACTGCCGCTTGCCGGAATTAACGTTATCGACTTTGGGCAGTATATTGCTGGGCCAGCAGTTGCAATGATTCTTGCCGATTTGGGTGCAAACGTTGTTCACATTGATCCACCGGGTGGGCCCCTGTGGAATGATCCTGCAAATGCGGTTTTAAATAGAAATAAACTGTGTATTACGTTGGATTTAAAGACAAGAGAAGGAAGGGAGCAAGCACTGTCTCTTTGCGCTTCTGCTGATGTCATTATTGAAAACTTTAGGCCGGGAAAACTGTCCCAGTTGGGTATAGATTTGGACACACTTCGTGTGGCTGACCCAAGGCTCATTACTTTGTCTGTCCCTGGCTTCGCTTCTAACGATACGTTGAGAAGAGAGTGGAAAGCGACCGAAGCGGTTATTTCAGCAACATCCGGCGTATTCACGGACATGGGTTTCAATCGCGTACTGATGGGCTGCAACCCCAGCTTTTCACCGTTGGCACTTGGCTCCGCTTACGCCACCACACTCGCGGTAAGTGGCGTGTCATTAGCCCTGTATGCTCGCGAGAAACATGGGCGAGGTGATCACGTTGAAGTGCCAATTGCTGCAGCGTTGATGGAGGGCCTATCCTATAACTCCATTGTGATTGACAGCCTACCAGATCGATACCTCACTATGCGTGAGCGTGAAATAGCGTATCGTCGTGAGCACGGGCTGGAAATGGATGTCACCTATGAGGATCTGCAAGAATTCCTCGACCCTTTCTATCGCACCTATGAATGCAAAGATGGCCGCTTTTTTTATGTCGTCTGCCCATCACACCGTAACCATGCCAAGCGTTGCTTACAACTTGTGGGACTTTACGATGAACTGGTTGAAGAAGGGCTGCCTGATGTGACTGATTTGTATCAGCCAATGGCGGAATGGGAGGGAGAAACATCCATCGGTGTTTATCCTTTGCCGGCTAATTGGGCGGCGAAAATCTCTGAAAAAATGAAGCGGGTGTTTATCAGCAAAACCTCAGAAGAGTGGGGGAAGCTCTTTGGCGAAAATGGCATTCCTGGTGCTCCGCATCGCACCACACAAGAGTGGGTAAACAGTCAGCATTGTAATGAAGCCGGTTTAATCGTGACGGTTGAAGACGAAACCTATGGCCAAATGAAGCAGCCAGGGCCTTTGGTTTGGTTTGAGGAAATGGCTGATCAAATGTGCGACGTGTCCCCGAGTCGTAAGGGCGATTTCTCCGAGGCAGTGGACTTGTTCTCTCAACGCTCAACATTTTCTTGTGCCACACCTTCACATATCTCACCTCTTGATCTGGATGGCGGAGAGAAACAATGGCTCAACGGGGTGCGTATTCTAGATCTCACGAACGTGATCGCAGGGCCCCACTCCACGGCATTTCTAGGGCGCTTCGGCGCGAAAGTTACCAAGCTTGACCCAACAACACCGCTTTATGACCCCTTGATTGGTGTGCTTTTCAGCGTATTGTCCAACATAGGAAAAGACAGCCTGCTGATGGATATGTTGACTGACCAAGGCAAAGAGGTTTTTGAAAAATTGGTCAAAAATAGCGACGTGGTGGTGATCAATGCCCCATCACGACAAGTGGAAGCTTTGGGCTTGAGTGACGATCGACTTAAGGCGATTAACCCCGATGTTATTTTTTGTCGCTTAGATTGTTTGGGCGGCCCTCAACGCGGTGAGAAAACCGATTACATCGGCTATGACGATATCATTCAGGCAAACAGTGGCATCATGAGTCGTTTTGGCGGTGCACAAACGCCAGAAGAACATGCGCATCTTGGGACGCTGGATGTGAACTGTGGTTTTGCGGGCGGGTTGAGTATCGCCGTTGCGCTGTATCATCGTGAGAGAACGGGGCAGGCTTTGCGTGCAAGAACGTCATTGTCTTCCACCACCAATCTCGCTCAGATTAAATACTGCTATGACTATGCTGGTCGGCCGCCATTCAATGAACCATCAGGTCGAGAAGCGCTGGGTTACGGCAGTTTGTCACACATCTACCAAACCAGTGATGGTTGGCTGTACCTTGATGCGAGTGAAAACGACCTGCCAACCTTTGAGCTTCTCAAGCATTTTCAAGGGGTATCGTCGCTCGATGACGCGCAACGAAAAGCCTACTTTACCGATGCGTTAGCTAAGCAATCGAGTGACTATTGGATCAATACCTTTTGTGAACTTGATATTGCCGCGGCAGAAATCAAAAGTATCGAATGGCTACGTGAGCAATACAGCAGGAAAAATGATGATCGAGTGGGGAGCCACTTGGGCAGTTATGCATTCTCGATTTATGACCAGCACCCAAGCGGGCTAGAAACCACGATTGTTGACCATTATTCAATACGCCCGAACGAGGCAGAAATTATTGCGTTAAAGCAGACAGAACGATTTGGCGCATCAAGCCGCAAGGTGCTTGAAGCGTTAGAACTAGATGCTGGGGCGATTCAAAAGCTTGTTGATGATGGCATCGTCAGTGATGGATGGTCGAAGGTCTTCTTGCCGAATTAATGTGTTGTTCTCATTAGATGCAATATAAATGGCGCTCAAGGAGCGCCATATTTGTGTGTCTAAATCAAGCTCAAAACCAAGCGCTTATTCGAACTACAAATCACGTTCAACACTCGATTCACGTGGTTCATTGTCATCTGTTTTCCAGATAGTCCAGCCCATTACACCAAACAGTATGGTGACAAATGGCGAGAGGACACAAAAGAAATTAAACGGCAAGTAAGCCAGTGTTGCAACGCCCAACGTCGCAGCCTGATAAGCACCACCTGAGTTCCACGGTACAAGGTTGGCCGTCACGGTTGCTGAATCTTCCACGGCGCGTGAAAGGTTTTCTGGTGCCAGACCACGTTCTCGATATGCCTCTGCATAACTACGTGCTGTCATGACAATCGCCATGTATTGGTCACAAAGAATAAGGTTTGCGCCGATTGCCGTCAGTACCGTCGACACAATCAGTGAACCTGTGGACTTAGCGGCGGCAAGAATTTTGTCAGCGATAACGCGAAGCTGGTTGGTTCGCTCCATCACACCACCAAACATCATGGCGACGATGATCAGGCTAATGGTGTACATCATTGAATCCATACCACCGCGAGAGAGCAGAGAATCCACATCAGATACGCCAGTTTCAGCGCTATAGCCACCAAAGGCGACACTGGCGATCGCGTTGTAATCCGCACCTTGTAAACTTGCCGCACAAATGGCACCTGCGATCACACCAAGTGCAATACCGGGAATGGCGGGCATTTTTTTATATGAGACGACAAGGACAATCAGAAGAGGAAGGAATAACACAGGGTTGATAAAGAAAGAATTGTCTAAGGTCGTCAAAATGGTGTTGATGCGCTCAATATTACCGCCACTGGCGCTGTATTGCAGGCCGAGCACCGTTTCAATAATCAAGGTTATCGTTATCGTCATCCCAGTGGTGTAGGACATGTGCTTGATGTGGGTAAACAAGTCAGTCCCCGCCATGGCGGGCGCAAGGTTAGTGGTATCAGACAATGGTGACATTTTGTCACCGAAGTAAGCACCAGACAGCACCGCACCTGCAACAATAGGCAGAGGGAAATCTAGCCCGCCGCCAACGCCCATCAGTGCCACACCGATTGTCCCTGTTGTGCCCCAGCTTGTCCCTGTCGCCAAAGAAGTCACGGCACAGATGAGGACGCACGCAGGGAGGAAAACTTCAGGGGCAAGGATTTTCAGGCCGTAGTAAATCAGCGTTGGGACGACGCCCGCGAGTATCCAAACACCAATGAGCGAGCCGACGATCATCAAAATAATCATCGCGGGTAGGGCATTATAAATCCCGTTTACCATGCCTGCTTGAATGTCTTTCCACGTGAATCCGCAACGCAGCGCGATGACACAGGCCACTATCACGCCCAATAACATTGGGATTTGTGGGTCAAGCCCGTACATGACAATCGACACACTAATACCGAGAACGAGTGACATTAGCGAGATAATGGCTTCCCATAAGTGCGGCGCTCTCGCGCCTTCAGGAATATCCGTCTTCATGTTACCTCCAGTTATTTTGTTTTTTTGATCTGAAAGAACCGAGAACTCGTCGCGTGAAAAATGGATTCTAAGCAAAAGAAGATCCACGCAGAGAGAAAGCGGTTTCTTAGATGATGCACGGGTGTAGACGAGCCGTACCTTGGACTTAATTCAGTCGGGCACCACTTTTCTCGTTTTTGGCGGGAGATCGTATCCGTCATTGGAAACCCTCTTTGGCAGCAAATTTGAATGCTCCAAAGAAAACAACACATGCTTATTATTGTTAGAGGGAAAACCCTCAGTGCTTTTTGACTAAGTCACTTCACACTATGTCTCATGTGGCACAAAGGGGGTGTTGTAGAAGCGAGACGTGCAGAGGTTTTTTTACATTGGGGAAATGACAGGTGTGCATTTCTGTTGAAAGCGAGAGATAGCGTTATGATTCAGAGTGCTTAGTTGGCTTGCAAATATGCCCAAGATGGGTGGAAGAGAAGGCATCGCTGTCTTTCAAACCGTCGCCAAGCGTGCGATCAAAACCGATGTAAGCAAACCAAATTGGGCTGTCACAGAAGACGTGACATTGACGAAGATCTTGGTGTTTAGTGGAGAACCGCCATATTGATAAACGTCATGCTCTCGCAGATCTCGATGGCCTGTGCGTAGTCGGCTTCATCGTCGACATAGATACCAAGTTGTATGTAGCTTGAGTGCGAAAACACAAAGCAATACACAGAGGCCACGCTATAGTCGTTGGTTTCTTCAAACAAACGATAACGATAAAAAATCAGACCGTCTTTCTCCGTTTGATGCACGTCGAACGCCTTTTCGGCTTGTTCCTCGACCACCCAAGTTATTGCATCTTGTTGAGTTTCTACAGGGTCAATGTCCCAAACAGAACACCAAATAGTTAGCCCTGATTTCCAGATCACCAAGTCTTCATCTTCAATTTTGCTCTGAAAAGTGGACGGTAGTGTGATGGTCCATTCGTTGGTGAGAGGATAAATGCCTGAGATAGTAGGGTATTCATTATGATCGTGCATGTAAGTAAAAACGCCTGCGGCTATATGATAAAAGAGGTTGCTTGGGTATAGAAGCCTATCATTGAAGACGCTCTGCCGCCTCTTAATACAGTGTATTTGTGCCACAACATGGGTTTGGTCTTGTTTTCATGTATACCCAAACCCATTCTCGTTGAACAAGTCTCTTTCGGTGGCTTAGATATAACCCCTTAAAGTGAAATAGCTCAAATTTTCCTGCCAATGATCGACATGTATGACGATCAAAATCACAGCTCTTCATTTCGGATAAAGACCCATCGAAACGTTTCGATTACTGTCATCGAAACGTTTCGATGGTGATGTGAATACGCCTCCATCGACAGGTAGAAAACCCTCACTCTGCGCGAATCATCGCGATGACAAGGTAAAAGAATGAAAAAAAGTACCCTGCTTAATTCAGACATTGCGCATTTAGTCTCCACCTTGGGGCATACCGACGAATACACCATTTGTGATGCGGGTTTGCCCATTCCCCAGCATGTGCCTCGTATCGATTTGGCGTTGACCCATGGCGTTCCCGGTTTTCTGGAAACGGTGCGCGTGGTGCTGACTGAATCCCAAATTGAAGGCGTGATCATTGCGGAAGAGTTTGCCTCAGTAAGCCCTGAATGCCACGTCGCGCTGCTCGCCGAGATCAAACAAGAAGAAGGGCGTTGCGGCAAAAGCATTGCGATTCAATACCTTTCACATGAGGCATTTAAACAGCGCACCCACAGCAGCCATGCGGTGATTCGCACCGGTGAATGTACGCCATATGCCAACGTCATTTTCCAAGCTGGCGTTGTGTTCTGATCCGAGCGAAATGAGGATAAACCATGACTCAAGCAATATTGCAGCTCAACGAAATTGAAAAAGCCTTTCCCGGCGTGAAAGCGCTGGATAAGGCGAGCCTGAATGTGTACCCCGGACGTGTCATGGCGCTGATGGGCGAAAATGGCGCAGGAAAATCGACGCTGATGAAGGTGCTGACGGGTATTTATGCCCTCGATGGTGGCACCATTCATTACGAAGGCAAACCTGCTGCGTTCAAAGGCCCTCGTGATTCGCAGCAAGCCGGTATCAGCATTATTCACCAAGAACTGAACTTGATTCCTGAACTGACCATCGCGGAAAACATTTTTCTTGGTCGTGAATTCACAAGCTCACTGGGTCGCGTTCTGTGGAATGAAATGTTCGCAGAAGCGGATAAATTGCTCGCGCGTTTGAACGTGAAACATAGCTCGAAAACCTTGCTCGGCGCGTTAAGCCTGGGCGAACAGCAAATGGTTGAAATCGCCAAAGCGCTGTCGTTCCAATCCAAAGTCATCATCATGGATGAACCAACCGATGCACTGACTGATACGGAAACTGAATCCCTGTTTACCGTGATTAACGAGCTTCGCGATCAAGGCTGCGGCATCGTTTATATCTCACACCGTCTCAAAGAAATCTTCACCATTTGTGATGACATAACGGTGCTGCGCGACGGAAAATTCATCGGCGAATGCAAAGTGGCTGACACCGACGAAGACGGCCTGATCGAAATGATGGTGGGGCGCAAGCTGGAAGAGCAATACCCACGCATCGCTGTCACCCATGGTGATACTTGCCTAGAGGTGATGGGCGTATCTGGTCCAGGTGTGAAAGAGGTGAGTTTTACCCTTAAACGCGGCGAAATTTTGGGCGTGTCGGGCTTGATGGGGGCGGGTCGTACTGAACTAATGAAAGTGATTTACGGTGCGTTACCTTTGCACAGTGGTGACATCAAGCTAAATGGCAAGTTGGTCAACCCGATCAGCCCGCGTGACGGACTCGTCAACGGCATTGCGTATATCTCAGAAGACCGTAAAGGCGATGGGCTTGTTCTCGGCCTCTCCGTGAAAGAAAATATGTCGATTTGCTCGCTAGACCAGTTAAGTAAAGGCATGCAAATCAATCACAGCGACGAAGTGATTGCGGTGGATGATTTTATTCAACTTTTCAATATAAAAACCCCAAGCCGAGACCAACTCATTGGCAATCTATCCGGCGGCAATCAGCAGAAAGTGGCGATAGCCAAAGGTTTGATGACCAAACCTCGCGTGCTTATTCTCGACGAGCCAACACGGGGCGTGGATGTGGGCGCCAAGAAAGAAATCTATCAACTGATTAATCGGTTCAAAAGCGAAGGCACCAGCATCATTTTGGTGTCGTCAGACATGCCAGAAGTACTCGGCATGAGCGACCGCATCATGGTGATGCATGAAGGCCGTATTACCGGTGAATTTGACGCCAAACAGGCGGACCAAGAAACACTACTCGCTTGCGCGGTAGGTAAACACGTTAAGAAGGATGCAGCATGAGTAGCAACGCCGTAACCCAATCCGATTCTGATAACAAAAAACTGTTTAGCAAAGCGTGGTTGATTGAACAAAAATCCCTGATTGCGCTGCTGCTCCTGATTACCGTGGTGTCGTTTTTAAACCCCAATTTCTTTACTGTCGATAATGTGCTCAACATTCTGCGCCAGACCTCGATTAACGCCATTATTGCGGTGGGGATGACGCTAGTGATCCTTACGGCTGGGATTGATTTGAGTGTTGGCTCAGTGCTCGCGCTTTGTGGCGCGTTTGCCGCCAGTTTGATAGCCATGGAAGTGCCTGTGCTGGTGGCGGTGCCAACGGCGTTGTTTGCTGGCGCCGTGTTAGGTGCCATCAGTGGCATCATCATTGCCAAAGGCAAGGTGCAAGCCTTCATCGCGACATTGGTCACCATGACGCTGTTGCGCGGGGTGACCATGGTGTACACCGAAGGTCGTCCAATCTCAACGGGCTTTACCGACACTGCCGATGCATTTGCATGGTTTGGTACGGGCTACGCCTTGGGGATTCCTGTCCCTGTTTGGATCATGGTCGTGGTGTTTGCCGCGGTTTGGTATTTGCTTAACCATACTCGCTTCGGCCGCTATATCTATGCGTTGGGCGGCAATGAATCCGCCACACGCCTATCAGGTATTGATGTCGATAAAGTCAAAATTGGTGCCTATGCGATTTGTGGTTTTCTGGCAGCGCTAGCGGGCATTATCGTCACCTCGCGTCTGTCTTCTGCGCAACCGACTGCGGGTATGGGCTATGAGCTAGATGCCATTGCTGCGGTTGTTCTTGGTGGCACCAGTTTAATGGGCGGTAAAGGCCGCATCATGGGGACCTTGATTGGCGCGCTAATCATCGGTTTTCTCAATAACGCCCTGAACCTGTTAGACGTTTCTTCCTACTTCCAAATGATTGCCAAAGCTGTGGTGATATTGGCGGCGGTCATGGTTGATAACAAAAATAAGTAACACCTCAATTTTTCAATTAAACGAACGTGTAGAACAAGCGCCTGAACCCTACCTCTCAGGCGCTAATTAAAACGAGAAAAGAAACTAAAAAGGAACGTAAAATGAAAAAATTATCGCTACTTATCTCCGCGGCTTTGCTGTCTTCAACCGCTTCTATCACTGCACACGCGCAAGACACCATGGCAATTGTATTATCCACGTTGAACAACCCTTTTTTCGTGACAATGAAAGACGGTGCTGAAGCCAAAGCACAAGAGTTAGGTTACGACCTGATTGTGTTGGACTCGCAGAACGATCCAAGTAAAGAGCTTTCCAATGTGGAAGATCTCACTGTGCGCGGTGTGAAAGCTATTTTGATTAACCCAACAGATTCGACGGCGGTGTCAAACGCAATTCGTATTGCGAATCGCAGTGGCATTCCTGTGTTTACCTTGGATCGCGGCGCAGCCCGCGGAGAAGTGGTCAGCCACATTGCGTCTGACAACGTTCTGGGCGGCGAAATGGCGGGGCGCTATATCGTCGAAAAAGTCGGCGAGAAAGCCAAAGTGATTCAGCTAGAAGGCATTGCGGGCACATCCGCGGCGCGCGAGCGTGGCGAAGGTTTTGCCAATGCGGTTAAAGCCAGCCAAATGGAATTGTTAGCAAGCCAACCTGCGGATTTCGACCGCACTAAGGGCTTGAACGTGATGGAAAACATGTTGGCTGCCAATCCTGATGTGCAAGCCGTGTTTGCGCAGAACGATGAAATGGCGTTGGGTGCGTTACGCGCTGTTCAGGCATCAGGCAAAGACATTCTGATCATCGGATTTGATGGCACAGATGATGGTATCGCGGCCGTGAAACGTGGCAAGCTAGGTGCTACCGTGGCTCAACAGCCTGACCTCATTGGTGCTATTGGCGTCGAAATGGCAGACAAAATGCTGAAAGGTGAAGCGGTTGAGAAATCAATTCCTGTGCCTTTGAAAGTCATTACTCAGTAATTATTGAACTAATCACTAGCGGGTCTTCTCTTTTCAATTTAAAACCCTTGGCTTACCGCCAATTGAGAAGAGAAGATTCCTATTTCATGCAGAACAGAGCATCAAGCTGCGACGTTACACAGGCAAAGAATGAGAAAGCCGAACGATTTGGGGTTTGGGAATACAAACATTAAATCCTTCCGTTTTCCTGCTAAATACAACAATAAGGCTTTTAGATAAGCCGAGGATAGTGCAATGAACAAGTTAGTGGTTTTGGGTAGTGTTAATGCCGATCATGTGCTTCAAGTCCCTTCTTTTCCGCGCCCTGGCGAAACGCTTCACGGCCGTGGTTATCAAGTGATTCCTGGTGGTAAAGGCGCGAATCAAGCTGTGGCCGCTGCGCGCTTGAAGGCTGACATTGGTTTTATTGCGTGCGTGGGCGACGACCCGTTTGGGGTGAATATTCGTGAGAGCTTTAAATGTGATGGTATCAACATCGCGGGCGTGAAAATGCAGGCGGATTGCCCAACGGGCATTGCGATGATTCAAGTGTCTGACAGCGGTGAAAACAGCATTTGTATCTCTGCAGAAGCCAACGCCAAACTCACCGCCGACGCCATTGAACCGGATTTGGCGCGTATTCGTCAGGCGGATTACTTGTTAATGCAGTTAGAAACGCCCCTCGATGGTATTGAGCGTGCGGCGCTGGTGGCCAAAGAGCATCACACCAAGGTGATTTTGAACCCAGCCCCTGCGCGTGAATTACCTGAAAGTTTGCTGGCGTGCGTGGATATTATTACGCCCAATGAAACAGAAGCCGAAGTGCTGACTGGCATCAAAGTAGACAATGAAACTAGCGCCAAAAATGCTGCTGATAAGTTGCATGACAAAGGGATTGAAATCGTCATGATCACTTTGGGTGCGAAGGGCGTTTATGTCAGTCATCAAACCGCCAACCAGCAAAACAGGGGCAAAATTATTCCAGGGTTTCGCGTAGAAGCGACAGATACTACTGCGGCAGGTGATACCTTTAATGGCGCATTCGTGACTGGTCTAATGGAGTCTATGCCTTTAGAATCGGCGATTAAGTTTGCGCACGCAGCGGCAGCCATTTCTGTCACGCGCTTTGGCGCACAAACCTCCATACCGACTCGTGAAGACGTTGACGCGTTTCTGGCAAACCAAGCGTAACTGCCATCCGTCACTCGCTATTCGCCATAAACCGTTCACGATGAATTGAATGTGATGGATAGCTCACAGCGATAGGCCACTCGCATGTACAGGGAGATCGCATGGCAACAATGAAAGACATCGCGAAATTAGCCGGTGTTTCCACCTCTACCGTGAGCCATGTGATCAACAAAACACGCTTTGTCAGTGATGAAATTGCAGAGCGTGTGAATACAGCCGCGAAAGAACTCAAATATTACGCACCGTCAGCATTGGCAAGAAGCCTGAAAATCAGTCGAACCAACACGTTTGGCATGATCGTGACCACCTCGACCAACCCCTTTTTCGGCGAAGTGGTCAAAGGGGTTGAACGCAGTTGTTATCTGGCAGGCTACAACCTGATTTTGTGTAACACCGAAGGCGATGCTAAGCGCATGAAAGCCTCCATTGAAACCTTGATGCAAAAGCGTGTCGACGGTTTTATCTTGATGTGTTCAACCCTAGAAGGAGAATACACTGAGGTGCTTGAACGCTTGAGTAGTGTGCCTGTGGTGGTGATGGATTGGGGGCCGATTTCGCTGCCTTGCGACAAAATTCAAGATAACTCCTTGCGAGGCGGTTATCTTGCCACCAAACACCTGATTGAAAAAGGGCATCGCGAGATTGGCTGTATCACAGGGCCGTTGATCAAACACCAAGCAAAAATGCGTTACGAGGGATTTAAGCGCGCGATGAAAGAAGCGCAATTGCCGATCAAATCACAATGGATTGTCGAAGGGGATTTCGAGTGTGAAGGCGGTTATCAAGCGCTTGAGCAATTTCAGACAAACGGCACGATGCCGAGCGCCATTTTTGCCGGTAACGACATGATGGCGATGGGGCTAATGAATGCCGCGCATGCACAAGGTATTGCCATTCCTCAAGACCTTTCAATCATGGGATACGATGACATCCACATTGCGAAATATATGTCGCCGTCGCTTTCTACCGTTCATCAGCCCAAATATCGTTTAGGCAAAGCGGCGGTCGATGCGCTTATACAGCGCATTAATCACAAAGACAGCGAACGCCAAATTGTCGAGTTAGAACCTGCCGTCGTTGAGCGTTGCTCCGTCGCGCAATATGTGGTCGCGTAAACGCTTAGTCGCGCAATAACGGGGGAGTAAGCCATGAAAACTGTCGGAGCAAATGCGCTGGTCGTTGAAGGCGGTGCAATGCGAGGGATCTTCTCTTGCGGCGTACTCGATCATTTTATGGCGCAAGGTTTTTCGCCGTTTGATAGTTTCTGGGGAGTGTCAGCGGGGGCTAGCAATCTCGCTGCCTATCTGGCAAACATGCCCGGTCGCAACCGCAAAATTTACCTCGACTACAGCCTTCGCAAAGAGTTCATCAGACCCGCAAAATTCGCCCTAGGTGGTGATTTAATGGATCTTGATTGGATGTGGAAAATTACCCTCGAAGAGTTAGGGATTGATAAACGTGTTCTACAAGCCGATCCGCGACCTTTCTTCCTCGGCGTGACACGACAAGACACGGGCGAAGCAGAATACTTAACCCCACATGTTGATGTGTTGGCGGAAACCATGAAGGCCAGCAGCGCCTTGCCGGTGATGTATCGCCAAGGTGTTGAGCTCGACGGTGTGCATTACGTGGATGGTGGTGTAGCGGATGCGATTCCTGTTGCCGAAGCCATTCGCCGCGGCGCTACTAAAATCATGGTGCTACGAAGTCGCCCCACTCGTTATCGAAAAACGGCGCCTACATTTACAGCCCTCACAAAACGACTCCTCAAAGATCACCCAGCGTTGATCACGCCAATGCTAACGCGTCATGTTCGTTATAACGAGGCGCTGGAACTGATCAATACCCCGCCTAAGGGCGTCGAAATCATCGAAATCTGCCCACCTGAATCGTTTAGATTAAAACGCCTGAGCCGTGACACAGCCTCACTGGAAAAAGGCTATGACATCGGTGTTGTAGCAGGGCAAGAGGCGATCGCGCGGTGGCTCCGCTAGATGAATGGAAAAGAGATATGCAGGTGACAGATAAGCCGCGTCTGTAGCTGTCAGGCAATAACAATCAGAACTTGCCGTTGAGGTTGTTCCAGTCAGCACGCGGTGGAACGGTTTCGACGGTATCCCAATGCTCGACAATTAGGCCGTTGTCGAGCCGATATAAATCATAAAATGCACTGTGAATGCCTTCCCGGTAACCCTCACAAACGCTCAACACAAAGTTGCCATCTGCCAATGTGCGATGATGCTGTTGATAATGAATGCGAGGAGAGCCATCGGCCTCTGTGTCCAGCAGTGCAGTATTTAGCGCCTTGATATCATCCGTCAGCGCTGGGTTGTGTTCGACGTAGCCCGCAGCAGCAACATAGTCGGGTAGGGCGTTGGTGTTTCGTTCTATCAACACCTCTTTCACAAAGGCATTGATGCACTGGCGGTTACTCTCGGTTTGATCTTGATCTTTCACCTGCGTTTCGCCATCAATCATCGAATGACCTGACGCATTGAGCGCTTGCTTTAGTTGAAGATTATCCCAATGCTCGACGGTGCGTTCACCTTCAAACCGGAACACTTCAAAACAAATTTTTTCACTGCTGAAGTCATATTCGGTATGTGCGAAGACAAAATCGCCATCTGAGAAAATTCGAATGATTTCGACGCGTGGGTTGGTTTTGGCTAATCGGGCGAACAATTCCGCTAGCCCAACGTCGCCTTCTTTGGTCAGCGGATTATGTTGTATGTATTGTTCTTGGTCGACGACCCTGACTGATTCTGGATCTCCCGTTTCGATCCCTTTTAATAAGTCATGGATGCTTTGTTTTCTTAGCGTGTTCATGTGCAAAATCCCTTCATCGCATTTTTCTGTCGCCTATTCCCATAGCCTAGCGTGTTTTGAGTATTCAAATTGGCTAGCTTTTGATTCAACAGAGAAATGGCGAGGTGAGGAAAAAGGAGAGGGCGATTTACGTTGTTAACACTTTGCCTATCACCAACCCAATGCATTCATCGTTCAGGTCTAAGCACAGCGATCAATTTTATTTATGCCGCTGCGGACAAGCACGTTTCACACACGCAATTGAGTTCTATTTGTGGGGTGACCAAGTGAAACCCCGCGGCTTGGACACTGTTCTTCAGCGTTTCAATCGTGGACTTCTCGATATTGATTTCACTGACTTTATGACACTGATTACAGATCAGAAACTGAGGAACACCATGTGCGTGATCGCAAGTGATGTGGGCACAGGCGACAAATTTGTTGGCAAGGTTCAACTTGTGGACGAGCTTTTCATCCTGAAGGAATACTAAAATTCGATATACCGACATCGCGGGTATCGTCTCTCCAAATTCATTCTTGCAAAAATCAATCAGCTCATAAGCAGAGAGCGCTTTATCGGACTTAATCAAGCCCGTGAGTACGTGCTTTCGCTTTTCTGTTAAGCGTGATCCGTTCGCTTTGCAATGCTCCTCAGCATGGTGAATAACTGCTGCTACGCTCTTCATGATTTTTACCTAAATTAATGTGTCTTGTTGATACCGCCAGCGATTTTGCTTTCTAGAATCTATATCGCTTAGGCTGTCTTATTCCTCTCGGTACAGCGTGGTTCTGGCGAAGATTAGAGCAGATCATCCGTCGTCTGTTTCTATCCGGAATATATCTGTTATGGCTTCAAAGTCATAGATAAGATCCCGATAAATCATAGGGCTCTGCTGTTTTCTCTGTGTCTTGACAGATTAATTTAATCAATAAAATCGAGTGTTAATACCAATCGACGCGCTGTCATCGATATGCTTGGTGAACGATGCACTAGGCCAGCGCCTTCGTTTCCTTCCCATTGTTCACCTTTCAGTAACGCGACATCACCTCGTTTTAGTTGATGAATCGCATGGCTGTTTTTCAACAGACCTGATGCATCATCGGATTGGCCTTGGTTTCCAATACCCAATTTGGCGCGATCGACCAGTTCGTGAGGAATCCACTCTGTCGCGTGACCAACATAGGTAGTGATCAATCGACAGGGCACACGATCAACGTGAAACCTAGGACACATAGCCCGATCGAGTGCGGTTATTCTTAACCCTGCTCGTCGGAGATCAAACAGACAACAGAACATGTCGACGAGTTGAGCGATGTCTTCGCTGAAAAGGGAGGCGTTTCCCTCTAAACCAATCATCTCATTGGCGGTAGAAACCGCCGTCTCCGGCGAGACGATTGATGACGCTTTAAGATGAGGTTTTCTGCTGAGAATGCCTTCTGCGGCGACAGCTAACTTATCTGAAAGCGTGCGCTGCCAGATGGCCATGTTTGTCTCTTCACGATAAATATCGCTTAACACGTCGGCGGTGTTTCCTTCAAAAGAATATCGAGAGAGGATGTGTCTTTGTTGCGCCTCTGCCGTTTGACGCTCATTGTTGATTGCCATGTTACTCATTCACTATGCTCCCACGCCGGAAAAGGGTCACTCAAAGCGGTCCAATAGCGATTGCCAAGTAGCAATTCATCTTCTGATAATAGGCATTCATCCAGAGCACTTATCATGGATGCTTGATCGAGATTTTGACCAATGAAAACGAGCTCTTGGCGCATGTCGCCATAAGGCTTCGTCCACACTTTCATAATTGCCGCGAGATGCTCTTCGTTGGTTGGCCATTGTTCTTTGGGAATGGAATGCCAAAACATGCCAGCAAAACCATATCGAGCCATTCCTCCTGCTTGACTCCACTGACCTGCATATTCAGGGCGTGACGCGAGCCAAAAGTACCCTTTGGAGCGAATGAGTTTGCCAAATTGCTCGGTGTTGTGAATGAACTGAAAAAACTTGTTGGGGTGAAACGGACGGCGGGCGGAATAGGTAAAGCTGCCTATGCCGTATTCTTCAGTTTCAGGTTTGTGTTCACCTCGCATTTGTTTTAGCCATCCCGGTGCTTGCTGGGCACGTTCAAAATCAAAAAGACCGGTGTTGAGCACGTCATTGATATCCACATTTCCGTTGGCGATAGGGATGATGCGAGCGTGTGTATTGAGGGCTTTGAGAATAGCGATAAATCTTTCTATCTCTGAGGTTTCGACAAGGTCTGTTTTGCTTATTAAAAGGACATCGGCAAACTCCACTTGGTCAATCAGTAACTCGGCGACGCTGCGTTCGTCATCTTCACCTAGGGACTCTCCCGTTTCTTGCAGATACAGCGCTTCGTCATAATCTTTTAGAAAATTCACCGCATCCACGACGGTTACCATCGTGTCTAGTGTCGCCACATCTGACAGTGAAACCCCGTTGTTATTTGAAAAAGTAAACGTTTCGGCGACAGGCAAGGGCTCGGAAATGCCTGTGGATTCAATGACCAAATAATCGAATCGACCTTCCTCTGCAAGCTTAGTGACCTCCAACAGAAGATCTTCTCGTAAAGTGCAACAAATGCAGCCGTTACTCATTTCGACTAACTTTTCATCGCTTCGATTAAGTGAGACATCGTTTTGTACAATGGCTGAATCGATATTGATTTCGCTCATGTCATTCACAATGACTGCGACTTTTCTCCCTTGTCGATTGTTAAGAATGTGGCTGAGTACTGTGGTTTTTCCTGCGCCAAGAAACCCTGAAAGAACAGTGACAGGTAAGCGGAATGGTGGAGTCATGTTGAAGCTTCCATTTTTGTACGTTCATTTTATGCTCAATATATTGTTATGTTATAACGTATCATTTATATATTTCAACCTGTGTATCACATTCACTGGGTGGCAATGTGCAATTTGTACTGGATTGAAAGTGTTTGGCGTGAGCTTGATAGCTTGATGTTTCTATGGTTATCAATCCATTGAGTCGCTGAGGGAGAAAATGCGAAGAAAGAGCGAGTTTGTTTGCTTATTGTTCTGTTAGAGATCAAGTAAAGGGTGAATTCTATCGTGTTTGGTTTTCCTTTCTCTGTAAGAGAGCGGGTATACTGCACCTTGTTATTTACCGCCAGTCTTGCAGTCACTATCCATGAAACTTGCCAATAGCCCCGTTACCCAGCATGTGTTTGAAGAGATCCCGTTTTACTTGAAGCGTGACGATTTACTACACAGCCAATTTTCAGGCAACAAAGCGCGAAAGCTGATGTCGCTTTTGCAGCATGACGATCCCAATATTACGCACTTGATTGGCTATGGTTCACCGCAGGCAAATTCTTTGCTTTCTTTAGCTGCTTTGGCGGCCATCAAAGGGTGGCAGTTGGAGTTTTATGTAGACAGGATCCCAGGCTGGCTTAAAGCGCGTCCAATCGGCAACTATCGTGGTGCACTCGATCTCGGGGCAAAGGTGATTGCGATGTCTGACATTTCTGCAGAGCCCATACATCCAGAAGTGTTCATCAAAAAACATCGCCAGGATGAACACCACTTGTTGGTACCCGAAGGCGGGCGATCACCGATTGCGGAAGCGGGCGTTAAAACACTGGCTGACGAGATTCTAGAATGGGCACGATTTAATCAAGACAAGCCCATCGTTGTTGCTTTGCCATCGGGCACCGGCACAACGGCACTGTATCTTCATAAACATCTTAGTCAACATGGTATTGAAGTGCTGACCTGCCCATGTGTGGGCGGAAAAAACTACCTGACGACACAATTTAATGATCTGAATGAAGCCAACCATCCAAAGGTATTATCGCGCAGCCAGAAACATCATTTTGGCAAGCTGTACGAAGCGGACTATCGAGTATGGCAATCTTTGCTCGAGCAAACCCACATTGAGTTTGATCTATTGTACGACCCTTTAATGTGGCGTTGTTTACTGGAATGGTATCCGAAAAATGTGGATAAGCAGCTGCTGTATATCCATCAAGGTGGTGTGTTAGGCAATGAAAGCATGTTGCCGCGTTACCAGCGAAAATTTGATTGAGACACAACGGCTCCAAATCCCGCGCATTACTGCTATCTGGATGCATTGCAATGGATTGCTTATCTTCTACACGTATTGTCGTCACTGCTAAGACACCCGCCACATAGTCAAAAAAGCATCAACATCAGACTCTTTACGCACTCAGAGGTTGCTACGCTTTCCCCAGCACGCAAAATCCGAGGAAGGTAATGCAAGAAAATACAGCACGACGTTCCTTCAAGAACGCTGTACATCGTCAGTTGCGTAAACCTCTGTTTGCCAATTTAGCTATCTTCTTCGGCATATTGCTGAGTTTCTATTTCTCGTCGTTTTTTACCTTCGAGCCGATGGGTTTCTTTGTCCTGTCGTTTGTTAATGCGTTTATGGTGGCAGCGATGTTGCTGCTAGGGTTGCGTATTCTTCCTGCCATTATTGCTGCACTTTTTGCCCATCAGTTGCTGTTCGTCGATGTGCCCATTGTGCACGTACTTCTCTTTGCGACGACGTTACCTATTCCGCCGATTATTACGACCCTTGCGTACAGCAACGCCGTGAAAAGAGTGAAAGCCCACAGTGTTCTTTTGAAAGTGGGGATCTATTTTCTGTTGTTTGGCATGATCTTACCTGTACTTCAGGCGCTACTGCTCACGTTAGTGGCATCCCTTTCTGGTATTTTCCTCGGTGCTGAATTCATCTTATTGTCGTCGGTGAGTATGTCACTCACTCACTTGATCATCACACCGCCACTTTTTGTGTTATTGAGCGTTTTGTTTTGGTCAGGAAAAGATAAATACATCGCGTTAGACAAGAATATTTTCAGGATGAATAGCTCACCGTGGGCTTACCGTGTTTGGTTGGCAATGCTCGCTATGTTTATCGTCGTTAAGCTGCTCTTACCCGATTCTCTGATGCTTTACTCTCTTGGCTTTGTCTCAATGGTCATTGTGTTTATCGGAATAGGGCGCTTTGGGATTTTACGACCAATGCTAATCGGCTCTGTTGTGGTAAGTATTATTGTTTACAGCGCAACCACACAAGTTAACGCGGCGATGGCGTTAAACGACGAATATGTCGCATTGATGGAGATACTCACGGCATTTGCTATTTTGGCTTACATTCACGGCAGTTCATCTATCCGAAGTTTCCTGATGTCGAATGAAAAAATCCGCGTAGAACGCACAGATCCTTACACGGGACTCTACAATCTTTCACAGCTCAAAGAGGATATGGTGCACTGTGAGCAGCCTATATTGGTGTTTTTTGATTTGTGGCCAACCCTGACCAAACTTGCCGGAATCGGGCACAGCGGACAGGCACAATTGCTACGTCAAATCACTCGAGAGCTCTTTGCAGCACGATCAGATATCAAGCGCGCATATCGTCCACCATTTACGACGGGCGTGTTGTTTTTTCTACCGCAAAAAGAGGATATCCAAGGCGAATTGGTGACTTTGAGCTTGATGCTGGATGAGTTTCAGTTCTACTGGCAGGGTACGTCGATCAGTTTAGTTTCACACACATTGCATTGTTGGACATTGACCAATGATGAGGATTTGGATGCTAAAATATCGGTGTTTTGTGATCAGCCCTATTTAGCGAATCAAAAGATTTGTTGGTTTGATGACAATCAGCTTTCTGGGCAAAGAGTGTCACGGTTGATCACGGTGCAACATGCGCTCAAAAACAATGAGTTTGAGCTTTTCTGCCAGCCCTATCGAAACCTGCAAGACCCATCCGCAGCGAACAGTTTTGAGGTTTTATTGAGGTTGCGCCCAGCCGATGGGAGCTCGTTAGAGCCCGAAGAGTTCTTTCCCATGATCAATGAGTTTGGTGTAGAAGCGAAATTGGACAGATGGGTGATCGAAAATACATTTAAGCAATTATCGACACATCTTACGCAGTGGAATTTAATTAACCGCTGCGCGATTAATCTCACCGCAAAGTCCTTGGGGGATGAAGATCTTTCTGCTTATGTCCTTTCTCTTGCCAAGATATATCAGATACCGCTCGACCGTATTTGTTTTGAAATCACAGAATCTGCAGCGTTGGAAAATGAAGCACAAGCCATTACGACCGTTGAAGCATTGAAAGAGGCGGGTTGCAATATTGCGTTGGATGATTTTGGAACGGGATACGCGAGCTTTTCTTATTTGCGTCGTATTCCGGTGACGGTACTAAAAATCGATGGTGAGTTTATTCGCCATTTGCCGACGAATCCCACAGACAAGCTCATTGTACAGTCGATCAGTTTAGTGGCGAAGAACATGTCATTGGTGACTGTTGCGGAGTACGTGGAAACGGAAGAGCATGCCACTTTATTGAAGGAATTGGGGATTAACTATGCGCAGGGTTTTGGCATGGCAAAACCTATCCCATTGGTTCAGCACATTGGGGCAATGAACGCATTGGCGCAAACGTAAAACCAATCGGAATACGTATTGCTCGCGCGTGCGTGCACGCTGAATGAGCAGGGCGGCAAAGAAAAAGCCAGGATCAAGATTCTGGCTTTTTCGCTTCTAAACGATTTGAAAACGGTCTGACGTTTAGCTGCGCTTAGGTTGCTTGTAAGTGCGACCCGCTGCCGCGTAAGTATCGCGGTTTTTGATTTCAAACTGGGTGTAGAAGAACCATGCAACGAAAACGATCACGTCATCGCCCACGTTCATCACGTGTTCGACGTATTCTTCTTCTTTGCCTTCATCATTCAGCTCGGTGAAAACATGGTAAACGCGGTTTACGCCACTTTCGGTTTCAGCCAGTGAGAATTGGCCGGTCATTGAACTTGCGGCTTCTGCAACTTCAGCATCATCACACGCTTTCAATACTTCCAGTGCTTCCGGCAAGCTGGTTTTTTCACACAGTGTTTTTACCAGCGTTTCAAAATCTTGTTGTTCCATGGAGGAATCCAACCTGTTACTTAGGTATATAACGGAAAATGCCCGGTCGAACCGGGCATTTCGTGACGCAGCGTAGAGGTATTACTCCTCGATTTCTGCGTTGTGGTATACGTTTTGTACGTCGTCGCAATCGTTCAGCATGTCCATGAATTTGTCGAAAGCTGCAACATCGTCGCCTTTCACTTCGGTCATGGTTTGTGGAACGAAGGTGATTTCTTCAACATCAATTTCAACGTCAGGCATGGAATCTGCCAGCGCGTTTTTGACTTTGAAAAATTCAGTCGTTGGGGCAAATACAGTGATCACGCCATCTTCGCATTCAATGTCAGTGACATCAACGTCTGCCATCATCAGAGCTTCTAGTACGGCTTCTTCGTCATCGCCAGCGAACTGGAATACAGCTTGATGCTCGAACATGTGAGCAACCGTACCAGGACCACCAATTTTAGCGTGTGTTTTCACGAAGCACTGACGTACTTCCATGTAGGTGCGGTTGTTGTTGTCAGTTAGACAGTCAACAATCACAGAGAAGCCACCTGGACCAAAACCTTCGTAGCGAGCAACTTCATAGTTTTCACCGCCGCCGCCAGCCGCCTTTTCAATCGCTTTGTCGATGACGTGGCTTGGCACCTGATCTTTTTTTGCTTTTTCGATCATGCGCTTTAGCGAAAGGTTCGTGTCTGGATCGCCGCCACCGTTCTTCGCGATGACATAGATCTCTTTGCCGTATTTTGAATACAGCTTAACTTTGGCGCCTTGGGTTTTCGCCATTGCATTTTTGCGAACTTCGAAACTGCGTCCCATGGGGAGTTACTCTCTATAATTTACGTTTGTTGAAGTAGGTGGGATTTTATCAATCACTGCTTTGGTTTTTCCAGTATTAAAGTGATCTGAGCACCATGAAATGCCATGTCTGATCAAATCTGGTCGCTTTTGCACATTTTATAGGCGTAAAAAAGGCGGCTTACGCCGCCCAGTTATCATGTTACAGAGCGTTTACTTCTCGTAACGAACGTTGTCGATGTTAAGGACCATTGGACCAGTAGGCTCAATAACAAAGATGTTTTTCAGACCACCAATGTTCGCTTTTGCACCTGGTGCGAAGCGGTTTCCATTGTTGATCAGTTCGGCAACGTTGATGCGAACTTCTTTCCATTGACCAATTGGAGGAAGCTCAACGTCAATATCACTTGATGCAGGCCAGCCACTATCGACGCGAACCATGACGCCAACATTTGGTGCTGCTTCTTCGATCATCATGTCAAACACGATGTCACCACCGTTCATCCAATCTGTCATGTTGACTTCAGGGGATTCGAAGTAGAAGTTACCGATTTCACCCGTTTTCTTGATGCCCAGAACGTTGCCACGTCCCGTGACTTCTTTGGTCTCAGTGTAGATCTTGAACTGCGGGTCGTATTCTTTCGAACGCAGGTGCTTGTCGAGTTTGTCGTCATACAATGTGAACAATGGACCACGAGCATAATCTGGACCCGGAATGATGATTTCCGGTGCAGCAGTACCTGCTACAAACTGTGCGTCTTCCGATACCGTGGCACATCCTTTTCCAGATGCAGGATCTTTTGAACATTCGTAAACACGAACGAAATCCACTTCCATGGTTTGTGGGAAGATAGCATCGTCGATACCGCCTTCATTGGCGTTAGACGCCCATGAACCACCCAATGCTAGGTTTAGGATCATATGGAAGCGTTGGTTGAACGGCGCATCACTTTCGCCAGTTACCCATTTGCCGCCTTCTTTGTATTGGCTGTACCAACCGTCAGAGCGCTGAGTACCATAGTGAACGTCGTCCACGTACCAGCGCATTTCATCCTTTTCCCACTCGATAGAGTAGGTATGGAAGCCATCTGCTGGGTTAATGTGACCAGGAAGCTCATACTCTGCCGCCGTGCTCACGTTATCAGGCCATTCGCGACCGTAGTGAAGCGTACCGTGGATACGGCCTTCTTCTTTACCTGCTTCGGCACCAAGCTCATCCGTTGGTGTCTTCAGGTTAACCGCTTCGACAATGTCGATTTCGCCGGACGCAGCCCAACCACCATAAACATAGTCAGTCGGCAGCATCCAAATTGCTGGCCAAGTACCTTGTCCGAATGGCAGTTTAGCGCGCACTTCAAAGCGCCCATATTGCCAATCGCCTTTGTTCATGGTTCTTAAGCGAGCAGACGTATACGGAAGCGTTGCTTTGTGGCGGCTCTTACCTTCTGGGTCAGAAGGACCAGTAAACTGATAGTTGCGTGCAACGATGTGCAGTTTTCCATCTTCTACGAACGAGTTAACGGGGCGTTTTGTGTAGCATTGACGCTCGGCATTACCGCCACCGTAGCAGTTTACTTCGTGATCCCATTTGTTCTTATCAATGGTGTCGCCGCTGAATTCATCGTTCCAGATTAGCGTCCAAGATGCGTTGGGTTGCACCACAGCAACGCTGGTGTCTGGGCCCGCTTGAACGGGTTGATACACTTTCGACTCACAACCTACCATGGCGCCTAAAATCGCGGTGGCCAACAGTGCACGTCGATAAGGGAAATTACTCATCATTGTTTCCTTACTCGTCGGCAATTCATGAGAATTGCTAAAAATCTCTTATTTTTTAGGGCTACACATTTAGCGTAGCCAGACATGACGTGAACGGCTTACCAGTAGGCATCAGCCTGAATGCCAAAGACGATGTCGTCTTTTAATTTCACTGAAGGGTCTGTTGAATCACCCGTTGTCCAAGACAGTGGCAGGTATGTTGCCGTGAACCGGATTTCTGCGGTTGATAGGCCATCAGACAAAACGAAAGTTGGTGCGACGGTCAATTTTGACTGATGCCACGTGCCACCATTTTGTGTATTCTCGTAATAACCCGCTTCGGTTTGGATGATGAAATTATCCCTTACAGGGAAGATGTTACGCATCATCACAGAGACCCAGTAGTTGTAGCCGCCGTTGTCAGCACCTGCAGTGGAGTTAGTCCCTTCATCGTTATACTGTGCTTGGATGGAAGGGAAGAATCCGATACCAGAACTATTGGTATAGCCACCCCAAAGCAGAGCGCGTGCAGACAACGCATCTTCTTCACGGTGAGTGATCAAGTAGTATGGGTCGCCAAAGTAGTCTCCCCATTCACCCGTGTGGTAGCCTTGAGTCAGCGAGCCTGGTCGCAGAGAGCCATAATCAGAGATGGTTCCACCAAGGAGGTTTCCTGAACCTAGACCACGACCAGCTTGCGCAATGGCATAAGAGAACGCATTCCCTTCAAGACCAAAGAAATTGAGCATGTGGTAAATGGCAGTTGCGTCGTAACCCGTGTCAGCCCACTCTTTACCGGTGAAATCCCAGTTGTTAGGCATGTACTTGTAATTACCTTGAACTGTTAACGCACCCAATGTGTAAGAGGCATGGAAAGTGTGCATTGGGTTATTTTGGTTAGACTGAATACGTTGTCGGTCGGCTTCGTTGAAGATGAATTCTTTGTTTAGTGCGATATCACCTGCGTTATTCGTTTGATACGCAGCATCGACAAAATCATCATAGTCGCCGGTTAGACTGATGTTTCGGTCGCTGGAGATATACGCTAAATCGATAAATCCATCGCCGACTTCATAATCTTGAATACCCACACCAAGACCATCAAGATCGGTATAGAAAAAATCGGTCATGAAGATGTAGTTTTCTTCGCCAATTTTTCTTTTACCGCCCCAAAGTGTCCCTGAGCGAGTGATGCCGTCCATTTCTACAAAACCAATAAGCTCATCGAATTCTGTATTACCGACACCAATATTGATGCGAAGCTGTTGGTCATCACCAATGTTGGTGATGGTCGTGAAACCAATGTTACCGTCATTGTCAGACTCTAAACCAAGCCTGCCAAGCAGTTCTTTTTGGCCTCCAATATCTGCTTTCTTAAAGTCATTTTCCTTGCTGGCAAAAAAGCCGGCACGGAAGTAACCGTGGAATTCGACTTCGTCAATAATGGCAGCATTAGCAGCAGGCATACCCGAAAGGGCAGCGGCAGCGCTCAATACAGCCATCGATAATCTGGACTTTTTCATTGTCACTCCGTCAGAGATTAGGTTACCCCTAAAAGAAAGCGCTTTCTTATCATGGTATTTTAAAACCCGAATTTATCCTTACAAATGTCAGACACCCGAGTGACAGAAGAGGAAGTAAGTATCGAGTTTGACTAGATTTTCAGTGCCACGTGTATAAAAAGTTAGCAATAGTGATTCCACATGAAACCAAGAAACCGCTAGTCATGTGACAAACTAAGCAGGGTCCTTTAATAGTGCAAATTTTACAGATGAAAACATTAACCATTTCACATTAAATTTACATTTTGTCTTCAAAGTTAGTGACTATTGCATTTTATTATGGATATTGATGCATATTTGTTTTCAATTTGTGTGATGTGACTCATGAGTGAGAATCTTGCATTTCCTACATCTCATACCGTGGATCTTCTCTTTCTATTCAATGTAAATTGGAGATTGTTGTTGAGTTGTACTGCCACTTAACAATAAATTTACATTATGCGCGAGGTTCATACCTTGATGGCAGTAAAGCTGGGTAACCGGCTTTATTTTGAAGATAAAGTGAAAGCGCTTTCTTTTTGGCAATGACACCCACTTTGCAAAAAGATTTCTCCGTTCGGCAGGGGAGCTCTAAGACCAGCGGTAAGCACTGGCTCGTCGCTGATTAGATGTAGGACAAACATACGGACGACATGATGAAGAATTTCTTAGCTAAGACGGTGTTACTAGCTTCCGTCGCATTGGCTGGGTGTGGCGGTGGCGACGATCCAGTTAGTGGAACGTCAGTGACCGGAGATGAAAGCAAAACACCTCAGTTTTATACAGTTCACGAGAATGGCTCAGGTCTGAACTCAGATTTGAACCTCACGAGTTACGGCTGGCAGCTAAATGACAAATCCGGGTTGACCGGTTTTGCCGGTGCTACTAACGATCATGTTAATGTGGCCGCTCCTCCTTTTGCGGATGGAAATGGTAAATCAGATGATTGGGGTTGGGGTGCGGCGGTCGCAACAACGGATGATACGAACGTGCCGCAGGCGACTCGCCAAGGTTCGTTGGATTTGTCAGGTTATGCAAATGGCTACATGTCGCTTGAAGTTAAAGGCAATCTGACCAAGCCCGTTACGATTGGTTTTCAAACAGGCATGCCAGCAGAAGACCCTGAAGCCATCGGAGCGGATAACACTCGTCCGGGTACCGAAAATGGTGTTGTGTTTTCACCGCAACAAAAATCGGCTAACAGCAGCGCTTCGGCTCGAACGACAACCAGAGAATTCAACACTGAGTGGAAGAAGTTCACCATCCCAATGTCAGAGCTTATCGCCGATAAGAAAATTGACTTCACTGACGTTACTTCTCCAGTTTACTTCAAAGGCTTAGAAGACGAAGACGAGCAAGGTAAAACACTGCAAGTTCGTAATATTGCTTTTGCAAAAACACTTGCTGACATGCCAAGTTTCGATGATGAAGGTGCCGGGTCAGGTTCTGGTGGCGGCAGCGTCACACCGGGTGAAGGCGAAGTGACTGCTCAAGCCTATATCGCTTACAGTGGTGAAGACGACACATTTTCCATGGAATATTGGGGCGATACTTGGGGGAGTGGTACAACATACACAGAGCTTGCTGATGACCAGTTTCCAAAGACTTTTGAGCTTACCAGCGGAAATACTTGGGGTGCCGATGCAATAGCGATTGCTTGGGGTAATGAGCCTGAAAACGCGATTGATATTTCGTCTTACAATTTTGCGCGTTTTAAAGTTCAAACTACAGACTATTCTTCCGTTAAAGTTTCAGTGCAAAGCGCTACTCAGAGTGAGAGTGCGATTGTTTACACATTGTCTGATGGCGATACGCTCGACAATGGCTGGGTACAAATGGAAGTTCCATTACCAGCATCACCTGCATTTACAGATATGACTTGGTTTGGGCTAGTTTTTGAAGGTAATGCAGGAACTGCGAAAATCGCAGATATTGAACTCATTACCCGTAGCGCCAGCGCTTCTGTAAAGTCTGCATACATTGCTTACAGTGATCAAGATGACACGTTTGGTATGGAATTCTGGGGTGATAACTGGGGTAGCGGTGCAGTGCTTAATGCGCTTACTGGCGACCAGTACACCAAATCATTTTCATTAGCCAGCGGTAACAGCTGGGGTGCCGATGCTGCAGCTGTAGCGTGGGGCAATGAAGATGCAAATGCTGTTGATGCATCCGCATTTAAATTTGCACGATTCAAAGTTCAACCTGGCTCTGCATTTTCTACTGTTGAAGTATCGGTACAGAGTGTTTCTGAATCCGAGGATAAAAATACCTACAACCTATCAAGCGGTACGTCGCTAGAAAACGGTTGGGTTCAAATGGAAGTGCCTATTCCACAAACTTCTGATATGAAGTGGATTGGCTTGATCTTCAGCGGTCAAGGCACCTTGAAGTTTGCGGACGTTGTGTTGGTATCAGCAAGTGGTTCTGATGGAAACATTGATGGCGGCACCGATGGCGGAACTGACGGCGGCACCGATGGCGGAACTGACGGCGGCACCGATGGCGGAACTGACGGTGGCACCGATGGTGGCACTGACGGCGGCACCGATGGTGGTACTGGCGGCGGCACTCATGGTGGCGTTGAGCTAGCAGCACAACCTGCACCAACAGGAAACTTCCCTGTATCTAGTGTGACTAATGGTGATGCGCCAGGCGAAGCTGTTCTTGGTAACGCAAAGCTCACTGCGATCTCATACGGTGCATTCCGCACAACGACACGTACCGAAGCAAATGTACCCAGCGTGACCGATCTGAAAGAAGATCTTAAAATCATGCACGCTTCAGGTATTCGCATGTTGCGTACCTATAACACACAAGGTTTCTCAGATACTGAAAATCTGCTTATCGCAATTAGCCAACTGAAAGAAGAAGACGCAAGCTTCGAAATGAATGTGATGCTGGGTGTTTGGATTTCAGCGTTGAATGCATTCTCTGATCAGCCTATTGATCATTCTCAGGAAAGCCCTGAGAACGATGCAGAAATGGACAAAGCGGTTGAGTTTGCTCAAAACTACCCTGACATTATCAAAGTGATTGCTGTTGGTAATGAGGCAATGGTTGAGTGGGCAAGCAGCTACCGTGTTGAGCCAGGCATTATATTGAGCCGCGTTAACGAGCTTCAAGCACTGAAAGCTGATGGCACAATTAGCAACAATATCTGGATCACCAGTTCTGAGAACTGGGCGGTTTGGGCCATCAACAACGATTACTACCGTGGCCACGAAGCAGACATCAAAGCGCTAATTCAAGCCGTTGATTATGTCTCTGTTCACGTTTATCCATTCCACGATACACAGTTTGATCCTGAGTTCTGGCGTGTTCCAGCTGACGAGCAATCAATGTCTCGTCAAGCACAAGCGGATGCGGCAATGGGTCGTGCATTTGGCATGGCAATGACACAGTTTGACGATGCACAAACGAGCGTATTGTCTGTTGACAGCACCAAGCAAGTTCACATTGGTGAAACGGGTTGGTCAACGCTTTCAAGTGAAGGCTATGGCGCGGGTGGTACAGGTGCAGCGGATGAGTACAAGCAAAAAGCGTACTTTGATGCGATGTCTGACTGGGCAGGTGAATATGGTGCGTCTGTGTTCTTCTTCCAAGCATTCGATGAACCTTGGAAAGGCGATTCAAGCAACCCAAGTCACTCAGAGCAACACTTTGGTTTAGTTGATATCAATGGCAATGCGAAATACGCCATTTGGGATCAAGTTGATGCCGGTGCTTTCGACGGGATTACTCGTGGTGGCAACCCAATCGTTAAATCAAATGGTGGTAACGCGCAAACTGTTATCGACGGCATTCTTGCTATCCCATATGCGTTCAACGCAGGTGGTGTGATAGAAGGCAATGAGTACACGATTTATAACGGTGCGGTTAACGCTAACCTGACGGCGGTTGCGTGGGAAAATACTGCGTGGCTTGCTGCAAATCCAGACAAGCAAGTTCTTGAGCTAACGACGCCGCCAACGGCGGGTACTGCGAAAGATTGGGGTTGGGGAGCAAGTGCTGCTGTTTCTGGCAGTTCTGGCCAAAACCTGACTGGTTTTGAAAACGGTTACCTGATGTTTGACATCAAAGGCACCACGACAACGGCAATCAACATTGGCTTCCAAACAGGTGCCTTTGGTGATAGCACTCGACCACAAACGAACAATGGTGTTGCGTTTGGTCCAGGTGGTTACTCAATTACCTCTGAGTGGCAGTCATATAAAATCCCTGTTACTGAACTGACTAGCGCTACTTCGCCTGATTTCACAGACGTGACTTCACCGATTTTCTTCCAAGGTTCAACTGACGACGGCGGTGTTCTAGAACTGCGCAACGTTCGTTTCAGCAAGACTGGGGAAACTGATGGTGGAACCGACGGTGGCGGCACTGGCTCATCAGGTACTGGATACATCCTGTATACAGGTCAAGAAAGCACAATCACTTTTGAAGATTTACAAGCGTGGAATGGTGCGGGCATCGAAAGCGTTACGGGTGGAACCTATGACCCAGCGCTTACGCTGACTGTTACAGACGGCTGGGGTGCATTGGCTTGGGTTAACACCTCAACTACGGTAGACATCACGCCATATACACATGCTGAGTTCAAAGTGCTGACTGATGCCGACCAAGTTCGTGTTTCAATCAGTAGCCAAAGTGAAGGTGAGAGTGCAAATGATTACTCGCTTTCAACAGGCACTGATTTGACCGGTGGCTGGGTGCAAATGTCTGTACCGTTACCTGCCTACACAGATATGACGACGTTTGCTGTTGTACTTGGTCAGAACGGAACATTACAAATTGCGGATGTTGCATTCGTAAACAATGACACTGATGGTGGAACAGAAGCGCCAGAGACTGCGTATATTCTATATACCGGTCAAGAGAGCAACTTTGCTTTCGAAGATCTGCAAGCTTGGAATGGTACGAGCATTGAAGATGTAACGGGTGGTACTTATGACCCTGCACTTGATGTGACAGCCACCAACGGCTGGGGTGCGTTAGCGTGGGTAAGCCCTATCAACCCAGTAGACGTTACGCCATATACACATGCTCAGTTTAAAGTGAAGACAGATCTAGACGCAGTTCGTGTGGCGATCAGTAGTCTGACTCAAGATGAAGATGCAAATGATTACATGCTGTCGACAGGTACTGCGTTAGACGGCGGTTGGGTGCAAATGGAAGTTCCATTGCCTGACTTTGATGATATGACCATCTTCGCTATCGTACTTGGACAAAATGGCACACTGCAAATTGCTGATGTTGCATTTGTAAATAATGACACCGATGGTGGTACAAACGGCGGCACAACAACCGTTGGTGATGGCATTGATTTCGAAACCAACACGCTAGCGTGGGAAGTGTTCGAAAACGATGACAACCCTGCGATTGAGTTTGTTTCCAACCCAGATGCTTCTGGTACAAATAACTCAAACACTGTCGCTAAAATCATTGCGCGCACCGCGGGTGCGCCATGGGCTGGTGCGATCACGCGTGACGTTGAATCGTTTACGCTGGATGCATCAAACAGTGTTGTTCGCATGATGGTTTATAAAGACAAAGCCAGCACAGTTCGCTTCAAATTGGAAACAGCAAGTGGTTATGCGCAAGAGCTTCTTGCCCAAAACACAACCGTTAATCAATGGGAAGAACTGACGTTTGACTTTTCTGATGTTGCGTCATTGTTTGATGGTCCAGTGACTGGCGTGGTTATATTCCCAGACTTTGTCGATGCGGATACTACGCGTAGCGCTGATACAACAATGTATTTTGATAACGTCACTTTCAATGCAGAAGGCACCGATGGCGGTACTGACGGCGGCACCGATGGTGGTACTGACGGCGGCACCGATGGTGGTACTGACGGCGGCACCGATGGTGGCACTGACGGCGGCACTGACGGCGGCACCGATGGTGGTACTGACGGCGGCACCGATGGTGGTACTG
>NZ_JBGONO010000016.1:0-132892 GCF_041439165.1 Enterovibrio sp. FF113
CGACACATCGGGTTCGAACCGATGACCTCAACCTTGGCAAGGTTGCGCTCTACCAACTGAGCTAGTGTCGCAAATATGGAGGCGCGTCCCGGAGTCGAACCGAGGTACACGGATTTGCAATCCGCTGCATAGCCACTCTGCCAACGCGCCTTTGTTTCCATCCGCTTCTAGGAATTGATTCCCGCTGCGGTATGGGTTGGCATTCTACATAACTTTTTGAGGCTGTCACGCATAAATTTAGGGGTTTTAGTTCGTTTGCTTCTTTATCAACCAAATATGATAAATATCAGCCACATTGATCAAATTTTTAGCAATTTTTTCTGGTAATTTTCGTCACAGCCCATATAGGACGTGGTCTCAAGATTTGAGATACAAAAAAGCCAGCAAGGTTTTGCTGGCTTTTCAATAACAAACTAACGGGAGATCCGTCGCTCGTTAGATAGCTTGAACGTTAAATTCAATTTCTGTGTTGACGTCTACGTCGTAATCCACACCGTCGATACCGAAACCAAACAGTTTCAGGAACTCTTCTTTGTACTCAACGTAGTCGGTGAGTTCTTTCAAGTTCTCTGAGGTGATTTGAGGCCACAGCTCACGACAGTACTGTTGAATGTCATCACGCAGTTCCCAATCGTCTAAACGTAAGCGGTTTTCGCTGTCCACTTCTGGTGCCGTGCCATCTGCTTTGTACAGGCGTTGGTTGAACATGCGGTTGATTTGCTCAATACAGCCTTCGTGCACGCCTTCTTCACGCATTTTCTTAAACACCATCGCGATGTACAGTGGCATCACTGGGATCGCTGAAGATGCTTGTGTCACGACACTTTTCAGTACAGCAACGTTCGCGCTGCCACCGGTCGCAGACAGTTTCTCATTCAGCGCAGTCGCAGCACGATCAAGATCCATCTTCGCGCGGCCTAGCGCGCCGTCCCAGTAGATTGGCCAGGTTAGCTCAGTACCGATGTAGCTATAAGCAACGGTTTTGCAGCCGTCTGCCAATACGCCAGCATCACCCAATGCTTTGATCCATAGTTCCCAATCTTCGCCGCCCATCACGGTGATGGTGTCTTTGATTTCTTCTTCGGTGGCTGGATCAACACTGGCAGAGATGATTTCATCTTTGTTGGTATCAACCGCTGTTGAGGTGTATACCTCACCGATTGGCTTCAGTGAAGAGCGCACCACTTCACCCGTTTTTGGCAATTTACGGACTGGCGATGCCAGTGAGTAAACCACCATATCAATCTGACCGAGGTCTTCTTTGATTAGCTCGATGGCTTTCTTTTTAGCTTCATCAGAGAAGGCATCACCGTTCAAACTCTTCGAGTACAGGCCTTCTTCTTTAGCGAATTTGTCGAATGCGGCAGTGTTGTACCAACCTGCTGTGCCTGGCTTTTTCTCTGTGCCCGGCTTCTCGAAAAACACACCGATGGTCGCTGCACCGCCGCCAAACGCTGCAGTGATGCGCGATGACAGGCCATAGCCACTAGAGGAACCGACTACCAGTACACGCTTTGGTGCATTTGCAATGGGACCCTGAGCCTTGGTGTATTCGATTTGCTCTTTTACGTTGGCCTCACATCCTACTGGATGAGTGGTCGTACAGATAAATCCGCGAATTTTCGGTTTGATGATCATATTCAATGTTCCTTTCAAAGATGGGCTTAGGATAAATACTTCATCTTGTTTTAGCACTCGTTTTTGTCGCAAAAGGCGGGATTCAGCCAGTGGTTGGAGGTGTTGACGAAAAAAAACGCCGCAATTGCGGCGTTTTTGTCGATAAGATCGCGATGTTAAGCCGCTTTTCCCTTTTTGCTACGAGACGCTGCAGATTTCGTCGTATCGGCAAACCAAGACGGGTCAAAGTTATCAACCTGTATGGCTTTGGAGCGCAGTGCATCAGCCTGTTTGATTTGCTCGACTTCGTCTTTGGTCAGCACGTAAAGTTCCAGTGCTTTCTCGAGTCGCTCTGCCAGAATGCCCTTCGCAGGCAACTGACCTTTTTTCGCAGCGACAGCCAGTTTCTTCTCAAGCGGTTTAATGCCTTGCATGGCGTCAAATGCCCTTTCCATAATCGCGATTGGGTCGCTTTCTTTCGTGCCCACATAACAAAGGTGCGTTAAGCGTTCACGATGTGCGCCCGGCGTCATCAGTAGGTCTGCAATTTGATTTGCCACAACATCTGACGGCGCATCGTAGTGCATGCCAATGGGGAACAATAAGGTTCTTAGCGTGCGACCCACGCCTTTGCGAGGGAAGTTGTTAAACGCGCCATCAAATGCGTTAGCACACTGGTGCAAGCAATGTTGCAGCGAGTAGTGAACAAACGGCAAATCAGCTTGCTGACGGCCTTCATCTTCAAATCGCTTCAATACTGCAGACGCCAAATACAGATGGCTGAGCACATCACCTAAACGCGCTGATAGCATTTCGCGGCGTTTTAGTTCGCCACCAAGCGACAGCATGGATACGTCTGCGGTAACAGCCAGCGCACGGCTCATGCGTGATAGTTGACGATAATAGTCAGCCGTTTCACCAGACACTGGTGAGCCATTAAAACGTGAACGGGTAAACGCATTGGTCACCGCCATCATCACGTTTTTGGTTGCGAAGCCGATGTGCTTCATCAATAAGCCATCAAACTCTTCTGCGCCTTTCGCTGAATCAGGGTTAGCCGCCGCTTCCATTTCCTGAAGGACATAAGGGTGGCATCGTGTCGCGCCCTGACCGAAGATCATCAAGTTGCGCGTGAGGATATTTGCGCCTTCTACCGTGATGGCAACAGGCATCCCGAAGTAGTGGTGGCCGATATAGTTCATTGGCCCCAATTGGATCGCGCGTCCGGCATGAATATCCATTGAATCATTCAAGATGGTTCGTGCCAGCTCTGTCATGTGATATTTCGCAATAGCCGTGACAATGCCCGGTTTTTCTTTCATATCTAATGACGTGGTTGTCAGTGTACGCGCCGCTTCGAGCATGTAGGTGTAACCACCAATACGTCCCATGGCCTCTGCGACACCTTCAAATTTACCAATATGCATACCGAACTGTTTGCGCACGTAAGCATAAGCGCCTGTGGTGCGAGCAGTTAAGTGGCCCACAGCCGTGCCTAGTGCAGGCAATGAGATACCACGCCCGGCTGACAAACATTCCACCAGCATACGCCAGCCTTTGCCAACATAGTCTTGTCCACCGATGACCCAATCCATTGGGATAAACACATCTTGGCCACGAGTTGGCCCATTCATAAATGAAAGACCGAGTGGGTTATGGCGCTCGCCAATTTCAACCCCTTTGTGATCCGCAGGGATCAGCGCACAGGTAATACCTAGTGGCGACTCTTCACCCAGTAAGCCGTCGGGATCTTGCAGTTTGAACGCCAAGCCCAATACCGTGGCGACGGGCGCCAAGGTGATATAACGCTTGTTCCACGTGAGGCTAATGCCCAGCACTTCTTTGCCTTCAAACTCTCCCATGCAAACCACACCCATATCTGGGATAGAGCCTGCATCAGAGCCCGCTTCCGGACCTGTCAGTGCGAAACAAGGGACATCGTCGCCGTTTGCCAAACGTGGCAACCAGTAGTTTTTCTGATCTTCTGTGCCGTAGTGAGTCAGCAGCTCGCCAGGGCCCAAAGAGTTAGGAACCATGACCGTTACTGCCGCACTCAAGCTGCGCGTTGCGATGCGAGAAACGATGGTTGAGTTTGCGTAAGCAGAAAACGCCAAACCGCCGAATTCTTTAGGAATAATGAGTGAAAAGAATTTCTCTCTTTTCATGAATTCCCACACTTCAGGTGGCAAGTCTTTGCGCTCTTGAACAATGTCGAAATCGTCCAGCATACCCAGTAGGGTTTCTAACTGGTTATCAAGGAAGTCTTGCTCGTCTGACGAGAGACGTGGTTTCGGGTAATGCAGCAGTGTGCTCCAATCTGGATTGCCTGCAAATAACTCGCCGTCCCACCAAACACTACCCGCTTCCATGGCTTCTCGTTCCGTGATCGAAAGCGGTGGCAGAACTTTCTTAAAAAACTTAAATGCAGGGTCGCTGATGTAGCGTCTTCTTAGTGATGGTTGAGAGCTCATGATTCAGATCCTTTTGTTTCGTCAGACGTTAATGTTTTTTTATTCTTATTGTTTTCTTACCCTGCACTGCGCGATGAATCGCTCGGCACAAGTGATAATTCCTTACCTGCTGGTGCATCTACGCCTGCAGCCAAGTAAGGGATCAGTCTGTCCACAATGTCTTCTGTTGACACATTGTGGCCAAAATCGTTTTCGGCTATTTCACTCAAAGCAACGTTAGAAGCCATGGTGAAAATGACCGCACCCAAGGTAAAGTGCAGACGCCAAAACACATGTTCTGGTTTCAGCGATGGGTTCGCTTTAATCACCGCTTGCGTGAACAGCTTGAGTACACTGTCGTAACGGGTTGTGATGAACCAACGCAAGTGACCTTGAACATCGGTGTAGCCTCGACCGATAAGCTGCATGAAGACAGACGCACCGTGACGACGGAAGGTATCTAAACCCAGCAACGGTTTTTTGGTGCACGCGAACACGTCTTCCATCGAAATATCGTCTTTCACCATCAGTAACTTCAGCTCTTGCTCAAGCAATGGCATGAACTCTTCGAGATAACGCGCTAACACCGCACGCACCAAGGATTTTTTGTCGCCAAAGTGATAGTTAACCGATGCGAGATTCACCCCAGCTTTGCTCGTGATCGTGCGAAGAGAGGTGTCTTTAAACCCATGTTCTGCAAAAAGTTGCTCTGCGGCATCAAGGATTTTGCCTTTGGTTTCGCCTTTCCCTGCCATATTCACTCACCTGTATTAAACAACCGTTTAACTTTACATCTCGTTAGCATTAATAACAACCCCAAAACATTTATCGGCGATTTTTCTCTCCGACATGAAAAAAAGAGCGATTAATAACCAACTGTTTAATAAGACATTAAGAGAATTGAAAAGATAAAAACGCTCATTTTTGAGAAAAAAATCACGTTTTTCGGGAACAATGTCTGGTTACTCAGGTCACATATAATGCCACTGCTTTTTTTTAGAATTATTGATCTTCTAGTGCCCGCATCAGATATTGAGAGCGGGCTTTTTTTCGTCTGGAGACAAGAGAAGTGTGCTGATCGAGGGGTCAATGAAGCGCAACGAAAATCAGAAAGAGAAAAATTTCACTTTTTTTGAACTTATTGAAATACACAGCGTCTGAATACCTGTAGATAAATGATAAGTGCCTTTAAATGTATCGCTGGCCGCCACACATGAATTTCAACTTATCACTAAATACTGCTGCTTTTTCTTACTCCTAATTACAAACATTTTTGTTGCCCGCTTCTTCTGAAGCGGGCTTTTTTTATCTGTACTATTTGGTGAGCAAACAAGATCAGTAAACAAGGCGACAAAAAGGCTGGCTTGTGCAGGGTGTTCTAGCTGTCTAATGCAGGCAGCGGCATGTCATATGGCGATGGATAACGCAGCGTCATACCTAAGCGCTGAAGGGTAACATCTGATGATATCCACTTCCCTTCTCCACCATCTTCAATAAATTCTGGCTGGGGTAGCCCCATTGCCTGTGCCGCCCATCGATAAAAATCACTGCGAGTTGGATGGTCTAGCGCACTCAAGTGCAGCGTTTCACCGCCAAGCTGTTGTTTCATGATGGCTGAAATAGCGCGAATGCAATCATCACGATGAATCAAGTTCACGGGGTCTTTGCCACCTGTAATACCGGTTCGGCCTGCCATGTGCTTTGCCGGGTGTCTGGATGCGCCCACTAGTCCTGAAAGCCTCAACACCACACCACCGTTCGGAAACGCCTCTAGGATATAGCGTTCTATTTCTCGATGAGCAATGCCCGATTCTGTATTCGGATGGCATACGCTATCTTCAGAAATTTTGCCTTGGGCTTGCCCATATACCGATGTCGTACTGATGAAGATAAACTGTTGCGTGCCGCCTGCTTTTGCGCGATCAACCAAGGATTTCATGGCGACGACAAATTCAGTGCGATCGAATGTGCGTCTGCCTGGTGGAATGTTGGCGACAAAGACATCGCTACCAAAAAGCGACGAACTGTTCGCTTCGCTGATCTCCCCACTATGTCGGTTTTGATCATAGATATCAAAAACCACACCGTGAATGCCCTTTTTTGACAGATCAAAAGCGGCTTCTTTCGAGCGCTTGGTTCCTTGTACGTCAATGCCATCTTTGACTAGATTTTCTGCCAGCGCTAAACCCAGCCACCCGCATCCGCATACTGACACTGTTTTATATGGTTTCGGCATCGAAAGCCCCCTGTAATCCATTTTCACTTATACGAAAAAACCAGCGAACACGTGCCACAAGATCGGAATGCAACGCATGAACGATGAAAAAAAACACCGCTTTTGTGTAATTAAGCAACTAAAAGCGTGAATGAATACAAATTTTTTAACGTCAATTCTTGGTTAAAATGTCTTTCAGTGAATGTACCCGTTAGACTCAACTATAACATTGTTGAACTTAGATTTATTTCACCCAAGAGGTCAGCGACGACCGACTCATCATGTCGACAACACTTGCTGATAATTTAGACAGCGGAAGCCACGCGGTAATCTGAATGAACACGCTAGAAAAAATACAAAAAAATATTGAAAATTTTAGTAAGTCGGAACGAAAGGTGGCAGAAGTTATTATCGCTTCGCCCCAAACGGCTATCCACTCAAGTATTGCTACTTTGGCAAAACTGGCGGATGTCAGCGAACCGACGGTCAATCGCTTTTGTCGTCGTCTCGATACCAAGGGCTTTCCCGACTTTAAACTTCACCTTGCGCAAAGCCTTGCCAATGGCACTCCATACGTTAACCGCAACGTCGAAGAACACGACAGCGCTGATGCCTACACCGCCAAGATTTTCGAATCGACCATGGCGTGCTTAGATGTGGCGAAAAATAGCATTGATACCCTCCAAATCAATCGTGCGGTCGATTTGCTGACGCAAGCTAAGAAGATTTCCTTCTTTGGCCTAGGTGCATCTGCCTCTGTGGCACACGATGCACAGAATAAATTCTTCCGCTTCAATATTCCCATTGTTTGCTTCAATGACATTGTTATGCAGCGTATGAGTTGCATTAACTGCAGCGACGGTGATGTCGTTGTTGTTATTTCCCACACGGGACGCACCAAGTCATTGGTTGACGTAGCAACATTGGCAAAAGAAAACGGTGCGACCGTTATCGGTATCACCGAAAAGAATTCACCGCTAGACAGAGTCTGCTCCCTGACCATCACGCTAGATGTGCCAGAAGACACGGACATCTATATGCCAATGGCAAGTCGTGTCGTGCAAATGACCGTGATTGATGTTCTGGCGACGGGCTTTACGCTGCGCCGTGGCCCAGGGTTTAGAGAAAACTTAAAACGCGTGAAAGAAGCCATTAAAGATTCGCGATTCAACAAAGAAGCGCTGACATAAAACAGCGTAGGCAATTGAAAGGGTAGACAGAATGTCTGCCCTTTTTCTTTCTCTGCCACTCTCTCGGCTACACTTGTCTTATAGATTCAATTATCAATAGCTCTTGCCCATATCAATAATAACTATCTTATCTTCAGGGGACTTTCATGACTGACCCAATGCGACGGACAAAAATCGTAACAACTTTAGGACCTGCGACTGACAAAGAGGGCGTGTTAGAAGCGCTTATCGCGAGCGGCGCTAATGTCGTACGAATGAACTTCTCGCACGGCAGTGCAGAAGACCATATTGAGCGTGCCAACCAAGTTCGTGCCATTGCGGCAAAACTCGGCACACACATTGGTATTCTCGGTGACTTGCAAGGCCCCAAAATTCGCGTTTCGACGTTTGCAGACGGAAAGATAAATCTCGCGATTGGCGATCGTTTTATCCTCGACAGCGATTTACCTGCGGGCAAAGGCGATAAAGCGCGCGTGGGTCTCGATTATAAAGATTTGCCAAAAGATGTGGGCCCTGGAGATTTGTTGCTTCTTGATGATGGTCGTGTGCAACTCAAAGTTGTTTCTGTTGAGGGCACCTGTGTACATACCGACGTAACGGTCGGTGGCCCACTTTCTAACAACAAAGGCATCAACAAAAAAGGGGGAGGCCTTTCAGCTCCCGCACTGACAGACAAAGACAAACAAGACATTTTAACCGCGGCGAAAATTGGCGTGGATTACCTTGCTATCTCCTTCCCTCGTAACGGCGAAGATATGCGCCTTGCCCGCTCTTTAGCGCGCGATGCGGGTTTGGACGCTCGCTTGGTGGCCAAAGTGGAACGGGCGGAAACGGTCGCGACTGACGAAAATATCGATGACATTATCGAAGCGTCCGATGTCGTCATGGTGGCACGTGGTGACCTCGGGGTAGAAATTGGTGACCCAGAATTGGTCGGCGTACAGAAAAAATTGATTCGCCGTGCACGTGCTCTCAACCGCTGTGTGATTACTGCGACACAAATGATGGAGTCAATGATAAAAGCGCCGATGCCAACACGCGCAGAAGTCATGGACGTGGCGAATGCCGTTCTTGATGGTACCGATGCGGTGATGCTATCGGCAGAGACCGCCGCGGGGGATTACCCGCTTGAAACCGTTAAAGCCATGGCAGAAGTGTGCATTGGTGCGGAGAAAATGCCGTCTATCAACGTGTCCAATCACCGACTCAATAAAGAGTTCGAGTTGATTGAAGAAACGGTGTCGATGGCAAGTATGTATGCTGCCAACCATATGCCAAAGGTAAAAGCGATGGTATCGCTGACCGAATCAGGCAAAACCGCGTTGATGATGTCTCGTATCAGTTCGGGCAAACCGATTTTTGCTTTGTCTCAACATGAAGCGACACTGCGTCGCGCTGCGCTTTATCGTGGTGTCACACCTATCTATTTCCAAAGTGATACAGGCGCAGGACCTGATGTGGCACACAAGGCAATCACACTATTGAAAGAGCAAGGCTTCCTACAGCCATGGGATGTGGTGATTTTCACACAAGGTGATGTCATGGGTTATGTGGGTACAACCAACACCATGCGAATGATTACTGTGACCTAAGCGCTAGAAGCTAGAAATAAAAAGCCCCGCTGCATGGCGGGGCTCTTTATTGAGGGAAGTGACTCAGTTTTTCTATTTCACACTTGCGGCATACGACTTACTGCTAATCGATCGACTGACACTGACTACTCGTTAATCGATGCCACCCAATCGGGGTTAATCACGGACGTCAAAATGTGGTCTTCCCACTGACCGTTGATCAGCAAATAATCTTTGGCTTCACCTTCTTTGGTAAAACCCGCCTCCAGTAATACCGCTTCACTTCGCGTGTTCCTCGGCATGTAGGACGCCATAATGCGGTGTAAGTTAAGATTATCAAACAGCCATTGGTTGGTGATTTTTAATGACCGACGCATCAGCCCTTTTCCCTGTGATGATTCCGCCAGAGAGTATCCAACGTTACAGGCGTGAAAAGGGAACTGCATAATATTGTTGTAGGTGATCACACCCGCGACATCATCACTGCCTTTTTCAAAGATCAGAAAGTAGTACGCCAGCCCATGACGTTGCAATTCGGCGAGCTGAACAACGCGTCTTTCCCATCCTTCATAGGTGAAAAAGCCATCTGGTCTCAGCGGTTCCCAGGGCGACAGAAATGTGCGATTCACCTGAAAATATCGAACCACTCTTGCGACATCGGCTTTTTGTATCGCGCGGATGACTAGATTATCAACGCTTAAACTAGGGAAAGGGTTTATAATTTCGACTGACAACTCGCCTCCTGTCTAATTTTTTGTGTTGGACCTATGTACTACGATAGCTTTGATTCCCCATTAGGGAAAATCCACATGTTGGCGGATGAATCCGGACTTAGGCAACTTTCGCTATGTCTTTATCATCCCTTCGAGCAAAGCCTTGAGTGGAAACACTCTCCCTCGCAGATCGCGCCGTATAAAAAACAGCTGCTCGAATTTCTCTCCGGTAAACGCACTCAATTCGATATTCCATTAGCCCCGGAAGGCACAGAATTTCAGCGCCAAGTCTGGCAGGCGTTGGCCCGTATTCCTTATGGTGAAACGAGAACCTACAGCCAAATTGCCGAAGACATTGGTAACCCTCAAGCATATCGTGCGGTGGGAATGGCGAATAATGTCAATCCCATTCCGCTTATCGTACCTTGCCATCGCGTGATTGGCAGTGACGGTAAGCTAACAGGTTATCGTTATGGGCTGGAGATCAAACAGAGGCTGCTAACTCTTGAAGAAAAAGCGGCAAACTAGCCGCTTTTCGTCACTTTTTCGTTAAGCTTTTTTGCCAATCGCGTATTCACGCAATTTGTTCGCTATCGCTGTATGCGACACGCTCAGGCGTTTTGCTAGCTTACGTGTCGACGGATAACTACGATATAAGTTCGACAAAATACCCGACTCGTAACGCTTCATAATGTCATCTAACGAGCCTTCCATTGTCTCTTCTGTCAAAAACGCCGCTTGCTCAGTTTCTGGCAATTGGATGTCGTCTTTGGTCAAGCAACCCTCTTCAATCTGGGTCATCGCACGGAACAGTACATTGCGCAATTGGCGAATGTTCCCCGGCCAAGAATATTGGGAAAGAAACTCAGGAATGCCTTGCTGAAGCGCTGGCTTTTCCTGTCCCAACTCTGCCGAGAACTGATTGAGGAACAACTCAGCCAAAGGCTGCACGTCGGATGGACGCTCACGAAGTGGCGGCACGGTTAGCGACAATACGTTGAGTCGATAGAACAAATCTTCTCTAAACTGTCCCGCAGCGACACGCTCTGCCAAGTTCTTTTGTGTTGAGCAGATCACGCGAACATCGACTTTGATTTCACGCTCTTCCCCAACGCGGCGGAATGTGCCGTCTTGCATAAAGCGCAGCAGCTTAATTTGCAAATGCGGACTCATTTCTCCCACTTCGTAAAGGAAAACGGTACCGCCATCGGCCTGCTCAAATTGCCCTTTTTTGCCATCATGGTCCAAACCCGGCGCACAACCAAACAGTTCGGTTTCAGCGGCATCATCTGGCATCGACACGCAGTTAACCAACAAAAATGGTTGCTCTGCACGATGCGAGCGCTGGTGACAGGCTTTCGCTAACAGCTCTTTACCTGTGCCCGTTTCGCCTTGAATAAGCAAAGGAGCATCCAACATCGCAAATTTCTTGGCCTGATTAACCAGTGCACGGAACTTGCTCGACTGACCCACCAAGTGCTCAAAACCATGCTCGCCTGGCGTACGATACAGCGTGGTCGGCAAGTGACTCATCGACACTTGTTTCAACTGAATCACCGCACTGGCAAGTACGTCTTTGTCTTCGTTGTCTGTGACATACACGGGCATCACTTCCATCAGGTAGTCCATACCTGAAAGAACAACTTGACGACACATTTGTCCGGCGTTATCACGCTCTAACCAATGGGTAAAGTTGAAGTCTGGGAACAGGTTGTTCGCGATTTCACCAATAACATCAGCCTCTTTACAATCCATCAGGCGAAACGCGGCTTTATTTGCCATGTCGACTTTGCCGTTAAGGTTAACGGAAAAAACGGGATCGCTTAGGGTTTCAAGTAGCGCGCGAAGTTCGCGGTGCTCTCGCTCTGCAGGGAGAAATTGGATTTTCCGTACGTCAGTTACGCCGCTTATCAGACGAATTTCCGACATTAATTGTCGAAATTCGTCGAACTCTATTTCGGGGCAGTTGAGGTAAATAATCCCGACTTGGTCGATCTCGATGCCACGCAAGTCGATACTGCGTCTGGCCAGAATATCGAGTAACTCGCGGGTTAAGCCAAGTCGATCTTCGCAAAAGACCTGTAGTCTCACGGTGATGTCCTGCTAGCAATAAGGTCGATATCGTCCAATATTTCTATGTACCGATGCCGACCATGTTGATGTGAAGGGTGCGTTAATTCGAGGTCACAGTGCGCCAGATTAAATCCGCACACCAAGTGTCATGAATTGTTGACAGTTTTCGAAGTTTGCGCCCGAAGCCTGTATGAGTCAAGCAGCACAGTGTAAAACGTGAGAATGAAAAGAGATGAGCGGGATGAAAAAAGGAGCAGTTGATATCCCCTGCCCCTTATCTATGACGAGCCAACATCTATGATTCGTCGTCTTTTAACTGCAAAATGTTCAGCTTCGGCTATTGTCAGCGCTCTTGTTGCCTGACGTCAGCCTGCCGAGCAGTTGCTTACGCATATCTGACAATTTCGGTGCTTTAGTCCCGACATAAGGCAGCGGTCGCATCACCGCCATGGCTCTGTAACCAAGTCTCGCTGTCAGCAAACCGACACCTAGACCCTGCGCAGCACGCGCAGACAGTTTACCCGCCAAATCAACAGAAAGTAGATCGGTGCCAATGTCGGTGAGCGCTTCACTGGCGCCCGCAAATGCCATATTAGCCAGCACCAAGCGCAGCAAACGAATACGAGACCAATACCCGAGTTTGACGCCATACACGGTAGATATTTGCTCGAGCAGACGGAAGTTACGCCATGCCACCAGCAACATGTCGGCAATCGCTAAAGGACTCAATGCCACCATTAAGGCTGCTTCAGACGCGTATTTAGTGACCATTTTCTTCGCACGAACATCTTGTTCGGTCACCACCATATGGTCATACAACTCAAACACTTCTTTGTCGTTGTGTGTAGCAGCCAACGAGGTTTGCCACTTGTCATAACCCGCCGTCATTTGCGTGCCCGCTTGTTTCGCAAGCTTTTCACACACGCCTTTGGCTTTACCAATGCCGTCAGCATCTATGATCGCTAATACCTGATCGCGCTCATCTTGCCGCCCTTTTAAGCGACGTAATGCCATGAATTCCCGGCCAATAGCAGCCACGCCTAATGCGGCAATACCGGCGACAAAGCCACTCCAGCCCACCGTCAGCCAATCACCGCCTTGTACGGCTGTCCAAACACTGTCGACGGTTTGCCAGCACACCAAGCCAATGCCTGCTGCGGCTAACGCACGCATACCCCAACGCTTTTTCTTTGGCTTCAGCGCAGCTTCAAGCCTTTGCTCGGCGTCAGTTTCTTCTTCAATTTGAGCAACGGAGAAGGTTGCCGCGCCAGCATCAAACTGGCGCTGTGCCGTCAACTCTGGCGCTTCTTCTGGTTTTTCTGTGTCTTCAAACACAATCGCTTTTTTATAATCACTCATGTCGTACCTTTATCTGAGTTTGTCACCCAGCAAATACTGCAGTGCTTTATCCACCCGAATGTGAGGCAATGGCTCATCAACATCGTTGGGCATGGGTCTGAACTGTCGAAATTCAAAGTGGCTGTTTTGCCAGAATGCATCATTCGGTAGTCGCGGAGGCACGTCTCCCGGATACATCAACATTGGCTCACCCGTTTCGAGTGTGCCGCGAAGCGCCGAAACTGACTCGCCTTTGTGATCAACCATTCCCGGTTCTGTCGCCTGAATGGATGCCAAACTGATGCACTCCATATCAATACCTTCAAACGCGGCAGTTTGCCAAGCTTCGTGAATAAGCTGCTGCAACAAGGAAACAAGGTTTGGATGCTGATCGGGCGTCACGTGATCCGCTTTGGTCGCAGCAAACAATATTTTGTCGATACTCGGTGCAAAGAGACGACGCAACAAGCCACTTTTGCCATACCGAAAGCTTTGCATCAATTGCTCTAAGGCCAAACGCATGTCATTGAATGACTCTGGCCCTGCGTTTAAGGGCTGTAAGGTATCCACCAGCACAATTTGTCTATCCACTTTTGAAAAGTGATCTTGATAGAAGCCTTTTATGATGTGCTGACAGTAATAGTCGTAGCGCTGTTTGAGTATTGCATAGTTGCTGCTAGGCGAAGCTTGCGCCAACTGGCTCTCACCATACTTTTCATTCACTAAAGGGAAGAATTGCAGCACCGGAGCGCCAGCATATTCACCGGGTAACACGAATCTCCCTGGCTGAACCCAGTGCAAGCCCGCTTCGTCTTTGCAGGCATGCAAATAGGCGGTGAATTTTTCAGACAATTCCGCAATGCGCGCTTCATCTGCGTCTGCCAGCGGGTCAAACGTCTCTAAAGACGCAAGCCAATCTTCTGCGAGCGCTTTACGTTTGCCGATTAAAATACCGGATTGTTTTCTCGACCACTCATCAAAACTCATGGAAAGCAGCGGTAAATCCAATAACCACTCGCCTGGGTAATCCACAATATCCACATACAAGGTTGCCGTTTCTTGCAGCAATTTCATTGCGCCGCTATCAGGACGATAACGAATGGCTAATCGAATTTCGCTCACATCGCGTGTTGGCGACGGCCAGCGAGGCGGCTGCGAACGCAATGCTTGTATGCCCTGATCGTAATCAAACGCTGGAATGTGTAACTGCGTTTGTTGAACCCGACGTGCGCCTAGCACGCGCCCTTCTCGCACGGGCTGAAAAAGCGGCATCCGCGGATTTGTGGCGCTATGAAGAAGTTGATTGATGAGCGACGTGATAAAAGCCGTTTTACCGGCTCTGGATAACCCTGTTACAGCAAGGCGAACATGACGGTCAAGCCCGCGGCTTACCCATTTATTAACATGACTTTTCACAGATTTCATGGACGGCAGCAGCTCCTCTTATAACAAGAAATCCCCCGCTATTTGAGCGAGGGATGAGGATAACAGCTTAAAAAATTATAGCTTTTTAAACTGGCGATTAAGATCGAATTCGCTCGAGGTCACATAGGCTTCCATTTTGGCAACCCCTTGCTCCATCTGCATCATTTCCTGATCAATATCGGCCAGTAAGTTACTCGCTGATTTACCTTGTTGCCAAGGTTTTTGTTTGACCTGATGTTCTCGGAAATGGTTAGTTTTCTTTGCTTCTTCCGGCGGCATTTTTTCGAGAATCAACGTCGCAGCAATGTATGCCACAATCACGAAAAAGCCCAGACCAATCAGAAAAGCCGACACGGTAATGATCCTTACCAACCAAATTTCTACACCCAAGTAATCGGCGATACCTGCACAAACGCCGCCGAGCTTCCCATTTACAGGATCACGATACAACGTTTTGCTCATTCTTTATGTCTCCAATTTGGTGCTTCTTCATCAAGAATTCTCTCTAATGAATGAATGCGGTCTTGCAGCGCTTCTGCGCGATCTGCCAGTGTTTGTAACTGCTCGTACTCATCACCACTCAAGCCTTGACCCACTTGACGCTTGCTGCGGTAATGAAGCCACAGCCACAGGGGTGCGACGAAAACGAGAAACACCACCAACGGGATGGATAAAAACGCCATTGACATGCCAACTCCTTACCTTGTTAGGTTTTATTCTTTGTCCTTGAGTTCCGCTTTCATACGAGCGAGTTCTTTTTCAATTTCATCTTGCGCTTGAAGATCGGCAAATTCGTCTTCGAGATGCTTTCCTTTGCCAATGCTGTAGCTGTCTGCTTCCGCTTCAAGTTCATCGATACGGCGCTCGTACTGCTCAAACTTTGCCAACGCTTCATCGGTGCGGCCGGTGTCTAGCTGACGACGTACGTCACGACGCTTGCCTGCGGTTTCACGGCGGATCACCAACGCTTGTTGACGTGCGCGGGTTTCCGCTAATTTGGTTTCCAGTTCAGCGACTTCATTGCCAAGCTTACCAATGGTTTCTTCTACCAAATGGAACTCTTCTTTTAGCGTCAGCAAGATATCGTGCACTTTCTGCTTTTCAATTAACGCGGCGCGAGCCAGATCTTCGCGAGATTTTTGCAACGCCAGCGTCGCTTTTTCCTGCCAATCTGTCATTTGACGTTCGATGCCGTCAATCTTACGCGCCAATTCTTTTTTGTCAGCCAGTGCACGGGCAGATGAAGTGCGCACTTCGACTAACGTGTCTTCCATCTCTTGAATGATCAAGCGAACCATTTTTTGTGGATCTTCTGCTTTGTCCAACAGTGAGTTGACATTAGCGTTAACGATGTCTGCAAAGCGAGAGAAAATACCCATTGTGATGCTCCTTATGCCGAATGCGCTCTGTGCGCCTACCGATTGAGGGAATACCTCATTTGGTAATGTCTATATCAAGCAACGTGCCAACTTTTATTATCAATATATATCAATAGGTTAAATAATTTAGTGAATTGTAGGGTGATAAGCGTATGATGAAATAAACTAACAGTTGGTAAATTTAGCCATGCAAAAGCCTGACAACCTTATCGGCGAGTCTGACCACTTTCTCTCGGTACTCGATCATGTCTCCCGAATCGCGCCATTAAACAGACCCGTGCTGCTGCTTGGCGAACGAGGAACGGGTAAGGAGCTGATTGCGAAACGGCTTCATTATTTGTCACGACGTTGGGATGGCCCCTTGGTGAGCCTAAACTGCGCAGCCCTTAGCGAAGGCTTAATTGATTCAGAGCTATTTGGTCATGAAGCGGGGTCATTCAGCGGTGCCAAAGGCCGCCACAAAGGACGCTTCGAGCGGGCCGAAGGCGGAACACTGTTTTTGGATGAACTGGCGACGTCACCACTAGGTGTACAAGAAAAGCTGCTTCGTGTGATTGAATATGGCGAGTATGAACGCGTCGGTGGCAGCGATATGTTAAGCGCTGATGTCCGGCTCATTTGTGCCACCAACGAAAACTTGCCACAACTGGCTGCTGACGGTGAATTTCGCGCAGATCTGCTCGATCGCCTCGCGTTTGATGTGATTCATCTTCCCCCGCTTCGCGAACGTCACGGGGATATTTTGCTGCTGGCGGAATACTACGCATTGAAGATGTGCCGAGAGCTTGGGTATCACTATTTCTCTGGTTTTACCTCTGGCGCAATACAAGCCCTTAACGACTATCATTGGCCAGGCAATGTGCGCGAATTAAAGAACGTGGTTGAACGTGCAATCTATCGTCATGCAGACGAGGACAGCCCTGTCGATGCCATACTGTTAGACCCTTACAAAGCACCTTGGGCAGCAATGCCAACGTCAGAAGTGAAAGCAACACCTCAGTTTGTGCTGCCTATGGATTTGCGGCAGTGGCAACAAGACCAAGAAAAAGAAATCGTTGAATTTGCGATGACACATGCCAAGTTCAATCAAAGACGCGCCGCAGAGCTGTTGGGGTTAAGCTACCATCAAGTAAGAGGGTTATTGCGAAAATACAATCTGGTTGGTGATGAAAACATCGATTCAGACTGAGTTTTCAGTTTGTTATTCTGAAATTACCCTCTTATTTACACCGTGACTTGGTGACTTTGTTGCTTCAGTGGTAAATTAACATCTTAACTTTATTACCTAATCATTGGCTTATGAGCGCGTTAAGCCGCTTGCTGATTGCAAGCGTAACCATTCTCCTTCTGGCTGGATGTGAAGATCCGTTCTCAGACAACTCTGCGCGAAATCGCGGGTTTATCTATTGTGGACCGGGTCAGCCAAATACATTCAATCCGCAGCTAACCGACGGTGGCTTAACCGCTGACGCCCTTTCTAGCCAATTATTCGATCGCCTATTGCAGTTGGACCCCAATACCTATCAGCCCAAGCCGATGCTTGCGCAGAGTTGGGAAGTCAGCCCAGATGGCAAGGAATACACCTTCAATCTGAGAAAAAGCGCGACGTTTCAAGTGACAGATTGGTTTATTCCACACCGCGGATTGACAGCAGAAGATGTGGTGTTCAGTTTCGAGCGACTGATTGATCCTGACCATCCTTTTCATAAGGTGTCCGGCGGCGAATACCCTTGGTTTGACAGCATGGATTTCCGAGGCCTTGTCGATAATGTCGCCGCCATCGGTCAATATCAGGTGAGATTCACTTTGTCTCGACCTGATGTGTCGTTCCTTTCTACACTCGCCACGACTTATGCTGTTGTTCATTCTGCGGAGTACGCCAAGCATCTACTCACATCAGGCACACCGGGACGTATTGATACGCATCCCGTGGGTTCCGGCGCATTCTATTTGGATGAGTACCAACCTCACCGCTATATCCGATTGAAACGCCATTGGGGGTATTGGAATGGTGCAGCGCCAATGGAACAAGTTGTCTTTGACATCAGTACACGCGGAACGGGGACATTTACCAAGCTGATCACACGTGAGTGTGACGTGTTGTCGTCGCCTATCGCCAGTCAGTTATCTGTCATCGAGAAAAACCCTGATTTTGTTCTCGCGTCACAAACCGGTATGAACGTCGCCTTTCTTGCGTTGAATACTCGCCACCCTGCGTTATCAGAACTTGAGGTGCGTCAAGCCATTAGCTTGGCTATCAACCGCGATGCGCTCATTCAATCGGTTTACTACGGCACTGGCACAACCGCAACGGGCATGCTTCCTCCCATGTCTTGGGCTTACGACAGTGAAAGCACCACGGCGTTTGATCCTCAACTTGCGCTTGGACTGATGGCTAAAGCAGGCTATCGACATGGCTTTACGGTAGAACTTTTGGTGCCGCTGACGCCCAAGTCCTATAACCCAAGCCCGAGAAAAGCCGCAGAGCTTATTCAATCGAACCTTGCTGCAATTGGCATTACCGTTAATATCGTTGCTCAAGAGGACATTAACCGTAAGCAGCTAAAGCAAGACCCGAGTAATTTAGATATGGTCCTAACCGGTTGGATTGCTGATAACGGTGACCCCGACAACTTCCTTCGCCCACTTCTTTCTTGCAATGCGAAATTCACGGGCTGGAATCTATCTAATTGGTGTAACCGCTATTTTGACCGTCATTTAGATAGCGCTATCGCAACCGATGTTCGTGAAGATCGCAGAGAAATTTACTTACAAGCTCAAGCTATTCTTCAAGATCGCATGCCACTTATCCCTCTCGCGCATGGCGTTCATTATCAAGCTCGAAATGCCAAATTGCAGGGCATTACTCTTAGTCCTTTCGGAGACAAATCTTTTGCCAATGTTTCTAGGAGCCAGTGATCTATGTTGATCTATGTAATACGCCGGCTCAATCTCTTCATCATCACTTTGCTCATCCTGACTTTGATCGGCTACAACATTGTTCGTCTCGACGATTTTTCTATCTATAACCAACAAGAGTTTTGGGCTGGATGGGTGCAATATTTGCGTCAATTGATGCAAGGTAACCTGGGGGTTGCAGCCAACGGCCTTCCGGTGACCGAATCTCTCTCGTTAGTGTTTCCCGCTACCATGGAGTTATGTTTCTTCGCCTTTTTACTGGCGCTGATCATCGGTATTCCGTTTGGCACGCTTGCTGGAATTCGCCGCGGCTCTGTCGCTGACGTGATGATTTCTTCTATTACATTGCTAACGTTTTCCATGCCCATCTTCTGGATGGCAATATTAATGATCATGGTGTTTTCGTTGTACCTTGGTTGGCTGCCGGTTTCAGGCCGGTATAACTTGTTGTTTGAGATCCCAACGGTCACCGGTTTCGCGTTAGTGGATGTATTGCTATCTAATCACCCTCAGCGAAGCCAAGCTATTGAAGACATCATTCGACACCTGATCATGCCAACCTTGGTGTTGGCCGTTGCCCCCACTACAGAAATTATCAAGCTATTGCGCGATTCTGTGGCTGACGTGATGAGCCAAAATTACATCAAGGCGGCCGCGACGAAAGGCTTATCAAAGTCTGAAATCGTCATGCGCCATGTGCTTAAAAATGCGCTACCTCCAATTATTCCAAAATTTGGCATTCAAATTTCTACCATGATGACATTCGCTATTATTACCGAATCAATATTTAACTGGCCAGGTATCGGCACGTGGTTGCTGGATGCACTCAGCTTCCAAGATTATGTGACAGTTCAAGCAGGTGTGCTGGCAGTTGGCAGCGTTGTATTGCTTGCCAACATATTTTCCGACTTAGCAGGTGCTGCAATAAGCCCTCTAGCAAGGAAGGAATGGTATGCCCTCAAATAGCGTTTACGTTGAACAGCATATTCCTACGCAGCTGGAGCGCTCTTGGAGTGCTTTTCGTGAGAACACTTTGGCCGTGTTTGGCTTCTGGTGCCTTTGCTTGCTCGTGCTCATCACATTACTGGCGCCTTGGATATCACCTTATGATCCGCAGTTTCAAACGGGGCATCTTCTGCAGCCCCCTTCATGGGATAACAAAGGTACCGTTGATTATTTCTTAGGAACCGATGACTTAACACGAGACATGTTATCTCGCCTTATTGCTGGTTCCCGCTTAACCTTCGGTTATGCGATTCTAGTGGCACTGGCGGCGGGTGTCTTGGGCGTGTTGATTGGTATTTTGGCAGGCATGACATCAGGCCTAAAATCCAGTTTTCTTAATCACTTGCTTGATACCATACTGTCTATTCCATCGCTGTTGCTGGCTATCGTCGTGGTCGCATTTAAAGGCCCTGGGGAAATGAATATCTTGCTGGCTGTATGGCTAGCATTGATCCCTCGTTTCATTAGGGCGGTTTACACCGCCGTTCACGCCGAAATGGAAAAAGAATACATTCTGGCAGCACGCCTTGATGGCGCTAACAGCTTCTATCTTCTTTATCACTCTGTGCTACCAAACATCCTTGTTGTGTTGAATACAGAACTGACGCGCGCGATTTCTGTGGCTATTCTGGACATTGCAGCTCTGGGGTTTCTCGGGTTGGGCGCACAAGCGCCTTCCCCAGAATGGGGAGCCATGTTGGGTGATTCCATTGAGTTGGTATTTACAGCACCGTGGACGGTCACACTGCCAGGGCTGGCTATCATGATAAGCGTACTGGTGGTCAACCTTGTGGGTGATGGCGTCAGTCAGGCAATAAACGCGGGGACAGAATAATGCCGCTGTTAGATATTAGACACCTGACCATTGAAATTGATACGCCTCAAGGCCCCGTTAAAGCGGTAGACCGAATGAGTCTGACTATCAATGAAGGCGAAATTCGCGGTCTGGTAGGCGAATCAGGTTCAGGGAAAAGCTTGGTGGCGAAAGCCATTTGTGGCGTCACCAAAGACAATTGGCGAGTCAGCGCTGACCGTATGCGCTTAGGCAATATTGATTTGCTCTCGCTACCGGCGCGCGAACGCCGCCATTTAGTTGGCAAAGACATTGCGATGATTTTCCAAGAACCTTCGACGTGTCTCGATCCATCAGAAGAAGTGGGGTATCAACTTGAAGAGGCGATTCCTTCTAGCTCATTTAGCGGCAGTTGGTGGCAGCGTCTATCTTGGCGTAAGCAGCAATCCGTCGCGCTGTTACACAAAGTAGGGATTAAAGATCACAAGCGTGTGATGAAAAGCTACCCCTATGAATTAACCGACGGCGAATGCCAAAAAGTTATGATCGCAATGGCGATCGCGAATCGCCCTCGCCTTTTGATTGCTGATGAACCGACTGCCGATTTGGATCCGATCACTCAGGCTCAGATCTTCCGACTGCTCAGTCGAACGAATCAGATCGCCAACACTACCATTTTGTTGATCAGTCACGACCTAACAACCGTGACACAATGGGCTGACCGTATCACGGTTATGTATTGTGGCCAATCCGTTGAATCTGCGGGGCGAAAGCAAATTATAGAGGCGCCGCATCACCCTTATACTGATGCCTTGCTTCGCGCGATGCCAGACTTTAGCAAAGATATACCGCACAAGAGCAAGCTCGCCGCACTGCCCGGCTCTATTCCCCCATTGCAGCATTTGCCGATCGGTTGCCGACTGGGACCACGTTGCCCTTATGCACAACGTAAATGCGTAGAAGTACCGCGTACTCGCAAGGTGAAAAATCACAAGTTTGCGTGTCATTTCCCTCTCAATATGGAAGTCAAAAAGCATGACCGCACTGCTTGAAGTTGAAGGCTTAAGAAAAGACTATCAATATCGCACCGGGCTCTTTACCAAACGTGTGATTGAGGCGGTTAAGCCCGTTTCTTTTTCATTGGATGCGGGTGAAACATTAGCGCTGATTGGCGAAAACGGTTCAGGTAAGTCTACGCTTGCTAAAATGTTGGCTGGCGTCGTCATGCCATCAGGTGGAGATGTGCGTGTTAATGGTGAAGTGCTGAGACCGAACGATTACAAAACGCGTTGCAAACTGATCCGCATGATTTTTCAAGACCCCAATACCTCGCTCAATCCACGCAATCAGATTGGCCAGATTTTGGAAAGTCCCCTAAAAAGAAACACCAATATGACGCCGCAAGAGCGTGAACGCCGAGTGATAGATACGCTGCGTCAGGTCGGTTTGCTTCCAGAGCATGCCTATTTCTATCCGCAGATGTTAGCCACGGGGCAAAAACAACGCATTTCGTTAGCTCGCGCATTGATCTTACAACCTTGTGTGATTGTTGCCGATGAAGCTTTGAATGGATTGGATATGTCCATGCGCTCTCAAATCCTGAATCTTCTTCTCGAACTGCAGGAGCTGATGGGATTGTCTTATATCTATGTGTCTCAGCACATGGGGGTGGTCAAGCACGTGGCCGACAAAGTGATGGTGATGCAAAACGGTGAGGTCGTAGAGTCAGGCAGCACACAAACTGTTTTCTCTGAACCCAAACACGCACTGACACAGCGCTTGATTGAAAGCCATTTCACGGCGCCAACGCTCGACAGGCGCTCTCGCTACAACATGGCTTAAAAGAAAAAGAGCGACCAAGATGGTCGCTCTTTTTCTTTGTCTTCAACGTCTGTTTTCAACGCGTTAGATGGGTGTCTACCCCAGCGTGAAAACTGAATCGACGAATTATCGCTACTATCTTATCAAGCCAACGATGCGTTGATCTCAGCCAGCACCGCTGAAGGGTTGGCGGCTTGCGTAATAGGGCGACCAATCACCAAATAATCGGAACCTGCACTCACCGCTTCCACTGGGGTCATGATACGGCGCTGATCACCAGCATCACTGCCTGCTGGGCGAATGCCAGGGGTGACCAGTTTGAAATCCTGACCAAGGGATGTTTTTAGCATGCTTGATTCGTGTGCCGAACACACTACGCCATCTAGACCACTGTTACGGGTTAGCGTCGCCAGCGATAAAACATGCCCTTGTGGTTCACGGCTAATGCCAACACCTGCCAGATCACTCTGATCCATACTGGTCAGCACAGTCACACCAATCAGCAATGGCTTGTCTTTGCCATACGGTTCCAACGCTTCACGCGCAGCAACCATCATTCGCTCACCGCCGCTGGCGTGAACGTTCACCATCCACACGCCAAGCTCAGCTGCTGCTGCCACTGCTCGCGCACAAGTATTTGGAATATCGTGAAATTTCAGATCCAGAAAAACAGTATGACCACGCTCATGAAGCTTGCGTACATAGTCAGGACCGTAAAGGGTGAACATCTCTTTACCCACTTTCAAGTGACAACTGCCTGGCTCGATACGATCAACAAACGCAAGCGCTTGATCAATGTTTGGGTAATCTAATGCAACAATAACTTTTGGATCCTGCATTTCCAATTATTCTCCGTCTAGGCCTCTGATGGGTTTTATCGAACCCCATCCTTTGCATGATGGACAATGCCAATACAAAGAATGGGTGGAGAAACCGCACTTCCTGCAACGGTAATGCGGCTTCACTTTTAGTTGTTCTGCAACCAAGTGCTTCAGGGTTGTCAGGCTCATTTTCGCCCTCCCTTCTTCAGCTTGTTCGACATGAAGCTCCATGAGTTTGTGGAAGCCTTTCATGGTCGGATTCTTGGTCAATTGGCGTGTTAAGAAACTTTGCGCCATAGCGGGGTTTTCGTGGTCGCTGATTATATCTGACATCATCAACTCTGCCGACGCGCCAGTATTTTTCTCAATGCAATGCTTTAGAAAGCGCACCAACGACATCTCTTTGTCCATGTGTTGGTAGCACTGCTCTAATAAAGGTAATGCTTCACTGACAAAGTCAGGGTCTTGTTCAAGCACCTGCTCAAGCCCTTTGGTGGCATCTTTGTAATCTTGGTTTTGAATATCAATACGCGCCAGCATCAGGGAAGCGCGCACACATCCTTTATCAATCGATAGCGCTTTACGCAGCAGTTGCCTGGTGGTTTTCTCGTCACTCTCGGCCAACGATTGCGTAGCAAGCTCGCAGTAAAAGTGGGAAATATCACGTTTTAGCTTCGTTTTCCCCGATTTAACCAGACGACTGGCGATGTCGATAGCTTTATCCCATTCGCGGGTTTGCTGATAAATGGCGAGTAACTGTTGCAGGGCAAATTGTTTGTAATCAGGTTCATCAATCAACTGATGGAAGATTTTCTCTGCGCGGTCAAAAAAGCCTGCCACCATATAATCTTTGGCGAGTTGTTGCAGTGCGAGGTTACGTTGATCGAGCGTGAGATTAGGACGGGCGATGAGATTTTGGTGAATGCGAATCGCTCGGTCTACTTCCCCGCGGGAGCGGAAAAGGTTGCCGAGTGCTAAGTGTGTATCAATCGTCTCGTTATCGACTTGCAACAGTTCTATAAATAGGTCGACGGCTTTATCTGATTGGTCAGACAAAAGAAGGTTCAGGCCCGCGACATATTGTCTCGATAGATGATGAGACTGATCCTGTTTGCGATGACGAGCATTCCTATTGCCCATATACCAACCGTAACCAGCGGCGATTGGCAGCAACAGAAACAACAGCTCAAGCATGTACGATTATTCCTTAACTGGGTCGATTCGCAGTTTATCTAATTCCTGACGCTGTTTGTTGACTTGCTTTTTCAGCATGGCGGCAGACATTCTGGCTTTCAGGTAAAGCATACCGCAAATTAGCCAGCCGAGGGCAAACCCGGTGCCAAATACAACGCCCAGAAGTAACGACAATCTAAACTCACCTTGTGCTACCAGATAGTTGAAGTGAACCACTTCCTGATTTTGCGCACCAAGGGCGAGTGTGATTAGAAAACACAAGACGAGTAAAACGATACCAATAATCTTCACAGTCACTCCCTCTCTATTATTTCCAACGGAAGATAAGAATAGACGTCTAACGTCCAGATTCAGTTGTTGGACTAATTATACCTAAGCCGCCTCAAAATCTGACCATCAGAAGTGGCTTGGGTATACCTGTGATTATGCAGTAATTTGGCTTGTCAGACCATTGTAATAGACATAAAAAAAACGGCACACTTAACGCATGCCGTTTTTTGTTCGAAAGCGAATCAATCTTAAAGATTAACTCGGTCGCGAAGCTCCTTGCCCGGTTTAAAGTGAGGAACGTATTTACCGTCCAACTCAACCTTATCGCCTGTCTTTGGATTGCGTCCAACGCGAGGAGCGCGATAATGCAAAGAGAAACTACCAAAACCACGAATCTCGATTCTGTCGCCATCCTCGAGTGTAGTGGCCATGTGTTCAAGGATTTCCTTGATGGCATCTTCTACCTGTTTGGCAGAAAGATGGGTTTGTTGACTGCATAGCCTTTCGATTAGCTCAGACTTGGTCATGTACACCCCGCTTTTAGTATGTTTCTCAACAGTATAACTGTAGAGGGGGAAATTTTCCCCCTCAGTTCACATTAATTATTCGCTTTTCGCAGCTTTGAAAGCATCTGCCATTGCATTACCGAACGCGCCTTCTTCAGCTTTGTTCAGAGTAGCCATAGCTTCTTGCTCATCAGCTTCGTCTTTCGCACGAACAGACAAGTTGATTACGCGGTTCTTACGGTCAACACCGGTGTACTTCGCTTCAACTTCGTCGCCAACAGCAAGAACAAGAGTTGCATCTTCAACGCGGTCACGTGATGCTTCAGAAGCACGTAGGTAACCTTCAACGCCTTCGATCAGCTCAACGGTTGCGCCTTTAGCGTCAACTGCAGTTACTTTACCCTTAACAATAGTACCTTTCTTGAAGTCAGCCAGGTAGTTGTTGAACGGGTCTTCTTCCATTTGCTTAACGCCAAGTGAGATACGCTCACGCTCAGCATCAACCTGAAGAACTACTGCAGAGATCTCGTCGCCTTTCTTGAAGTCGCGAACAGCGTCTTCGCCTGCAACATTCCAAGAAATGTCAGACAGGTGAACTAGGCCGTCGATACCGCCGTCAAGACCGATAAAGATACCGAAGTCAGTAATAGACTTGATCTTACCAGTTACGCGATCGCCTTTGTTTTGCATTTCTGCAAATACTTGCCATGGGTTGTTCTTACATTGCTTCAGACCCAGGCTGATACGGCGACGCTCTTCGTCGATGTCCAGAACCATAACTTCAACTTCGTCACCCACGTTAACAACTTTAGATGGGTGAATGTTTTTGTTAGTCCAGTCCATTTCAGAAACGTGTACTAGACCTTCAACGCCTTCTTCGATTTCTACGAAGCAGCCGTAATCAGTTAGGTTAGTTACACGACCAGTCAGTTTGTGACCTTCTGGGTAACGGTTAGCGATTGCTACCCATGGATCTTCGCCAAGCTGCTTAAGGCCTAGTGATACGCGAGTGCGGTCACGGTCGAACTTAAGAACTTTAACCAGGATCTCGTCACCAACGTTAACGATTTCTGATGGGTGTTTAACGCGTTTCCAAGCCATGTCAGTGATGTGAAGCAGGCCGTCAACACCGCCTAGATCTACGAATGCACCGTAGTCAGTCAGGTTCTTAACGATACCTTTAACTTCCATACCTTCTTGCAGAGAAGCAAGCAGTTCATCACGCTCAACGCTGTTTTCAGATTCGATAACAGCACGACGAGAAACAACAACGTTGTTGCGCTTCTGGTCTAGCTTGATAACTTTGAACTCCAGCTCTTTGCCTTCCAGGTGAGCAGTGTCACGTACTGGACGAACGTCAACCAGTGAACCAGGTAGGAACGCACGGATGCCGTTCAGCTCAACAGTGAAGCCGCCTTTAACTTTACCGTTGATAACACCGATAACAGTTTCAGCTTCTTCGTAAGCTTTCTCAAGTTGGATCCAAGCTTCGTGACGTTTTGCTTTTTCACGAGACAGTTGAGTCTCACCGAAGCCGTCTTCGATAGCGTCTAGCGCTACGTCAACTTCAGCGCCAACTTCAACTTCTAGTTCGCCAGCTGCGTTTTTGAATTGCTCAGCAGGGATAGAAGACTCTGATTTCAGGCCAGCATCAACAAGAACGTAACCGTTCGCGATAGCTACAACAGTACCTTTAACGATGGCACCTGGGCGAGTTTCAATCGTTTTTAGCGATTCTTCAAAGAGTGAAGCAAAAGATTCAGTCATTAATTTGATCTTCAATTATTTAAACGTCCACGGGTATCCTACCACGTGGGGTTGATATTAATGTCGGTCATCATCCTTGCGACCAACGGCTTTGCCGCTACTTCAAGAAGTAACGGTAAATTTGCTTTCAATATAGGACAATGCTAGCTCAAGCACCTGCTCAATGTTAAGAGAAGTTGAATCTAGCAATAGTGCATCGTCCGCGGGACGTAATGGCGCGACTGCGCGGTTGCGATCTCGATCATCACGTTCCTGAATTTCGTTCAAAAGGCGGTCAAAGTTAACATCTAACCCCTTTAGTTGCAACTGGTTCATGCGGCGATTGGCGCGCTCTTCAGCGCTTGCGTCTAGGAAGATTTTCACTTCTGCTTTTGGAAAAACAACCGTGCCCATGTCTCGACCGTCAGCAACCAATCCTGGCGCCTCGGCAAATGCGCGTTGTCGACGCAATAATGCTTCACGCACACGAGGCAATGCCGCAACTTTAGATGCCGCCATACCCGTTTCTTCTTTACGCAGCTCACTGGAAACATCTTCGCCTTCCAGAATCACTTTAACCAACTCGCCTTCAGCTTTGAACTGCACATCAAGGTGTGCAGCGAGCGGAACTAACGCATCCTCAGATTCAGGATCAACACCGTGATGAATGGCTGCTAGCGCAAGAACACGATAAATCGCGCCAGAGTCGAGCAAATGCCAGCCCAGCCTTGCAGCTATTAGCATGCAAAGGGTCCCTTTTCCGGCACCACTTGGGCCATCAACAGTAATTACGGGCGCGAGCGTAGACATATACTTCTCCAAATCGTTTACGATCAGAGCACCATTAAAGGCAGACGATTGCTGAATCACCAAACGTTTAGGCACTCTGAGGAATCGGGGACGTATTATAGGGAATTTCGACCAAAAAAAATAGGTCGGCGATGTGCAGACCTATTTTTGTTATGTCGATATCTTGTATGCGTGTTGTGGCGTTATCTTTCCGCTAGTGCGTCCAGTTTATCGAAATAGTCTGGGAATGTTTTCGATGTGCATTTAGGGTCATTGATGGTGACGGGCGTATCGCTCAGCGCAATCAATGAAAAGCACATTGCCATACGGTGATCGTCATACGTATCAATGGCGGCATGCTTAAGGTTCGCCGTCGGTGTAATGGTGATGTAATCTTCACCTTCTTCGACTTCTGCACCAACTTTTCGCAATTCAGTGGCCATGGCTGACAGGCGATCTGTTTCCTTCACACGCCAATTGTACACGTTGCGAATGGAAGTCGTGCCTTTTGCAAACAATGCAGTTGTGGCGATGGTCATCGCAGCATCAGGAATATGGTTGAAGTCGAGATCGACTGCGTTTAACTCACCACGTCGAGCAATGACGTAATCATCACCCCACTCGATTTCCGCTCCCATTGCTGCCAACGCATCAGCAAACTGTACATCACCTTGAATGCTTTTCTTGCCAATACCCGTTACTTTCACTTCTCCGCCTTTAATCGCGGCAGCGGCAAGGAAGTATGATGCTGAAGAAGCATCACCTTCCACCAAGAAGTCACCTGGTGCTGTGTAGGTTTGGTTCCCTTTCACAAAGAAGACTTGGTAATTGTCGTGCTCAACCGAAATACCAAACTGCGACATGATGTGCAGCGTGATATCAATGTAAGGCTTAGACACCAAATCACCCTTGATGCGGATTTCTGTGTCACCGCTAAACAGCGGTGCGGTCATCAAAAACGCCGTCAAGAACTGGCTCGAAATCGTGCCATCGATTTCTACCGAACCACCCGCGATATCAGCGCTAATGATTTTTAGCGGCGGATAATCTTGATTCTCAAGATAAGTGACATCTGCACCCACATCACGAAGCGCGTCCACCAAATGGCCGATCGGGCGCTCTTTCATACGTGGCTCACCGGTGAGTACGTATTCTCCTTTGCCCAAACACAATGCAGCAGCCAACGGTCGCATTGCTGTGCCTGCATTACCAAGGAAGAGTTCTGTCGGTTCAGATGTTTGAAACGCACCGCCAAGACCTTCAACTTCGCAGACCGTTTTGTCGTCTGACAAACGATAGGTAACACCCAGTTTCGCGAGTGCATTGAGCATGTGGCGAATGTCATCACTATCTAGCAAGTTGGTTAAGCGAGTTGTGCCTTTTGCCAGCGCGGCTAACAGCAAAGCACGATTTGACACGCTTTTTGAACCAGGGAGGTTCACTTCACCGTTAATTTTGGAAATAGGTTGTAACGTCAATTGCTCCATCTGAACTACTTGGGATCCTTAATTTTTCGTACCCCGAGAGTAACGAAAAAGCAGCGGTTCGGCTAGTCCCCCGCTGCTTTGATGTTTTTTAGCCCGTTTTTTGATATTCAGAATGTTAACGTGTCATTTTCTTCACAAATACAACAACAAATAGGGCAATGGTGAAACTACCAGTGAATGCTTCTGTCGCAGCCACTAATCTCGACATTCCGATCGGTATGTAGTCACCATAACCAAGCGTGGTAAATGTCACCACACTGTAATAAAGGCACTCTGCAAACGCTTGAGCATTTCCCCCAAGCCCCTGACTCTCTGAATATCCCACAGGTTCACCTGAAAACTGTATCCCGGTGAAAAAATAGAGCATTGCACTGATGACGATGAGCGCAAGTGAGAAAAAAACAACCCGAATCGGGCTTTCGCCATAGCCGCAAAAAAGATCCACCGTTTTTGACATGGCTCGTTGAGTGGAAAATAGAGGCATTTGATAACGGCGCATCGTCAGTTCTTTTTGTAAGAAATAGCCTGCCATGGTGAAAATGCCATTCGCTTCCGACGCCTTACGTAAATCTCGATATATTTCTTCAGACTGCTCATACAGGTCTAACGCTTTTTCCATGTCACGATGCTTTTCTGCGATACGCCCCTCCGCTTCTTGTTGCAGAGTGTGGCCTATCTTAATGTTGTCAATTTTGGTGTCAGTTAACTTCACACCCAACAAGTTACAGTTGATAAAGCTGGCGCAGTGAATATTGGCGTCATGTAAGTCTGCTTTCATCAAGCTGCCGTGATCGAATTTGGCATTGAAAAGGTGAGCGCAGGTCATGTTTGAGCGATAGAAATTAGCATGGCTGAGATCATAACCACCACCTGAGCCATGCCTAACGAGGTTCACGTCTTTAAGGTCCCCACGCTTGACGATGATACCTCTCAACTGGCCGCCGCTTTTGGCATAGGCTTCGAGCTTCTCTTTAACACCAGGAACTTCTTTCGAAAGATTCTCGTCATGCCAGTAACAAAAACCTGACTCTTCCGCTGGCTCATGGCAACTATGTTTCTCGCCATCGGGATCACAGTATCGGCAAATGGCTTGCTGAATGTCGTCGTTAACGATTGATGAGGATGATTCGGAAACAGTATCTGCGCCTTCAATGTGCGCGGACTCAGAGCTATTTGACATAACGGCACCTCCAATTTCTCAGTATAGAGACTGAAATGAAAAAGTGAGAGACGGTTATTTTTCATAGAGGTAGTGACGTAGAGGGAGGGCGAAAGAGAAAAAGGATCCAAAGAGGTAAAGAGGTAAAGAGGTAAGGAGGTAAGGTAGCGACCGTGATCTATGTAGTCGCTACCCTCTGTTCTTAACAAAGCGTGTTATTTCGCTTCTTGTCTCTCTTCGTGTTTTTCTTCGCGCTTGTCTTCTATTGGTAGCACAAGATTCAGAATGATTGCCGTCAAGCCACCCGCCGCCATACCTGAAGAAAGGATATTTCTGATCCAATCTGGCATGAATTGCAGGATCTCTGGTTTTTGCGCAATACCCAACCCCATGGAGAAGGACAGTGCCATGATGAGAATAGCTCGGCGGTTCAAATCACAACGCGAGATAATGCGAATGCCTGAAGCTGCAATCGTGCCAAACATAACAATCGTTGCGCCGCCCAACACAGGCTCCGGAATCAATTGAACCAAAGTTGCAACGCCCGGAAGTAAGCCAAGAATGACCAACATTCCCGCGACGAAGTAACCAATGTAACGACTCGCCACACCCGTTAATTGAATAACGCCGTTGTTTTGACTAAACGTTGAATTCGGAAAGCTATTCAAAACCGCAGCCAAAGCAGAGTTAACACCATCCGCCAACACGCCACCTTTAATGCGTTTCATGTAGATAGGACCTGATACTGGTTGCTCTGAGGTTTCAGACGTTGCAGTAATATCCCCAATGGCTTCCAATGACGTGACTAAGAAGACAATCACAAGAGGCACAAGTAAGGTGAAATCGAACGACAGGCCATATTGCATCGGCTGAGGGATAGCAACCCACTCAATATCTTGTGCTGGTGCTGTATTTATCATACCGAGCACATAGGCAAGCAGTGTCCCCACGGTCATGGCGATAACAATCGAGGACATACGTAAATAAGGGTTATTGATACGATTAAGCAACACGATGACCACGAGTACGGAGCCCGCGAGTAATAGATTCTTTAATTCACCAAACGTACCGTTCTCAATCGCCGCATAGCCGCCCCCCATAGAAGTCAGACCCACTTGGATCAGCGTCAAACCAATGAGTGTCACAACAATCCCCGACACCAATGGCGTGATCACACGTTGAGCATGCTCCAGCACACGAGATAGGAATACTTCCGTTAGTGAAGCAATCATGATGGTACCAAATATCGCTGCCATCATGGTTTCGGTATCTGCACCGCCCGCTTTCATCGCAAGACCCGCACCGATAATTGGCCCCAAGAAGTTGAAGCTGGTTCCCTGAATTGAGAGTAAACCCGACCCTAATGGCCCAATGGTTCGAATTTGAATAAGAGATGCCAGGCCAGAAGCAAAGAGAGACATACTGACAATGGTATTCGTGTCACTGGCAGGTAAGCCCAGAGCCTGACAAATGATCAATGAAGGGGTCACTACCGCAACAAACATCGCGAGCAAATGTTGTAGCGCAGCAAAAAGCGTCTGCGGAAGGGGCGGGCGATCATCCAGGCGGTAAATCAACTCTGATGGACGAACAGTATCCGAATTTGAAGAAAGACTCATTGCGTACTACCTACGTTAAATGCACTTACTTCATCACGCTGAATGGGTGAAGAAGTTACCTGAATACATGTTCTGTGATTGCTGTTACTCAGAGCAATCAGGTAGCTAAGTGGCTGTTGTGGGGGGTGATTTGCGCGCCATTTTATACAGCGAAAAATGAAAAGCAAACGTTTGCGCAATGCGGTTGAACTGTATGGCTACAGAGTGAGCACATTTAACAAGTTGCAAACAAAACAGATGGTAACGAAAGACAACTCGCGATATTTTAAATAAAAAAAACCACCACATTGGGCGGTTTCTTCAATCGGTGAAAACAACGTATTAGGTGTTTTTCGCTTCAAACTCTTTCATGAAAGTAACCAGCGCTTGAACACCTTCCAATGGCATTGCATTGTAAATGGAAGCGCGCATGCCACCGACATCACGGTGTCCCTTTAGTGCTTTCAAGCCGAGTGCATCAGATTCAGTAAGAAATGCGTCGTCTAGTTCTGGGTTAACCAGTTGGAATGGCACATTCATCAATGAACGGTTGTCAGCATGAATTTGGTTCACGTAGAAGTCAGACGAATCAATGAAGCCGTATAGCAATGCGGCTTTTTCTTCATTCTTCGCTTGCATCACTTCAAGCCCACCCTGCTCTTTTAGCCACTTGTAGACTTCACCCGCCAGATACCAACCAAACGTTGGCGGTGTGTTGAACATAGAGTCTTTTTCCACCAAGGTTGTGTAATTAAGTACGTTTGGCAAAAATTCTTTTGCACGCCCCAACAAATCGTCACGAACAATCACCAAGGTGATCCCAGCAGGGCCAATATTTTTCTGTGCACCCGCATAGATGACACCGTATTTCGACACATCGATAGGACGTGACAAAATCGTAGATGACATATCAGCCACAATAGGTTTGTCCGTTTCTGGAAGATCGCGAATTTCGATACCATCTATCGTTTCGTTCGGGCAAAAATGCACAAATGCCGCGTCACCGCTCAGCTTCCAATTTTTTGCAGGCTGTACGGCGCGCTTACCATCAATATCAGTCAATACATTGACGACGTTTGGTGTGCAATATTTCTTTGCTTCTTTCACCGCACTCGTCGCCCAATAGCCTCCATCGACGTAGTCAGCAATCGTTTTATTGCCCAATAGATTCATCGGTACAGCGGCAAACTGAGCACGAGCGCCACCCTGACAGTAAAGGACATGATAGTTATCTGGGATGGATAGCAATTCACGGAGGTTTTTCTCAGCCTCATCCACAACCGCTAGAAACGCTTTGCTGCGATGAGAGATCTCCATGACCGAAGAACCAGTGCCGTTCCAGTCAATCAGTTCAGCCTGAACTTTTGCTAGAACAGCTTCCGGTAACATCGCGGGACCCGCTGAGAAGTTATGTACCTTTTCCATGATTTATCAATGCTCCTGCGTTTAATCGCTTAATAGTGACTTTCGACCTGTGAGTCGGATGATTTTTTTGCCGACAGCGCCCTGTATCAGGTGAGAAAGAAAGCCAAAAAAAATTCGTATTGGTTTTGTTTTATCACCTTTTTTAAGGGATTGGAACGGGAAATATGCTCGACTTTCTTTGACCTTTAGAAAGAAGATAAAAAAAACGCAGCCTAAGCTGCGTTTTTCTATGACAGAGGATGAAAGGAAAGATTATTCCTCTTCAGTTCCTTCGTCTTCAGTTCCTTCGTCTTCAGGCTTGTCTGTAGGTGTTTCTACTGTCGCATCGTCAGATGTTGCTTCTGATGCTTCAGCAGGTGCTTGCTCTACAACTTCGCCGTTTTCATCCAGAATTAGTTCTTCTTCTGGCTCATCGATGCGTTGGAGACCAACCACTTTTTCGTCTTCGCTGGTGCGGATCAGAGTGACACCTTGGGTATTTCGACCCACTTGGCTGACTTCAGCAACACGAGTACGAACTAGCGTACCTGCGTTGGTGATCATCATAAACTCATCACCGTCGGTCGCTTGGACAGCGCCAACCACACAACCATTTCGCTCAGAAACCTTGATAGACACAACGCCTTGAGTCGCACGGCTCTTCGCTGGGTATTGGCCAAGTTCAGTACGCTTGCCGTAACCGTTTTCGGTCACAGTCAGTACATCGCCTTCGTTTTTCGGAACGATAAGTGAAACCACTTTATCGCCTTCAGCCAACTTAATACCGCGAACACCAGCCGCTGTACGGCCCATGCCACGAACACCACCTTTCGCATTGCCTTCTTCATCATAAACAGGGCTTTCGTAGAAACGAACAACCTTGCCATACGAAGAGAACAACATGATGTCACGCGTGCCATCGGTGATATCAACACCAATTAGCGAATCACCTTCACGAAGGTTAACAGCAATGATACCTGCGCTACGTGGACGGCTGAAATCAGTCAACGGCGTTTTCTTCACAGTACCGTCACCGGTTGCCATGAAGACAAACTTGTCTTCTGAGTACTCTTTAACAGGCAGAATCGCAGTAATGCGTTCATTCGGCTCAAGAGGAAGTAGGTTAACAATTGGCTTGCCACGTGCAGTACGTGATGCCAATGGAAGCTGATAAACCTTCAACCAGTACATGCGACCACGGCTTGAGAAGCACAAAATGGTGTCATGAGTATTCGCGACGAGAAGACGTTCAATGTAGTCTTCTTCTTTCATGCGTGTTGCTGACTTACCTTTACCACCACGACGCTGCGCTTCGTAATCAGACAGAACCTGATACTTCACGTAGCCCGCATGAGAAAGTGTGACAACAACATCTTCTTGATTGATCAGATCTTCAATATCGATGTCATGGCTTGCTGCAGTGATTTCAGTGCGACGCTCGTCACCATATTCATCACGTACCGCTTCAAGCTCTTCACGAATGACTTCCATCAAACGATCTGGATTAGACAGGATGTACATCAGCTCGCCAATCAATGTCAGCAGCTCTTTGTATTCATCCAGGATCTTTCCATGCTCTAGACCAGTCAATTTGTGCAGACGCAGATCTAGAATTGCTTGGGCTTGTTGTTCTGTCAGGAAGTACATTCCATCACGAACACCAAACTCATCTTCAAGCCATTCAGGACGAGCCGAGTCAACACCAGTCGCTTCAAGCATTACCGCTACTGTACCCAAATCCCAACCACGTAGTTGCAGTTGTTCGCGGGCAATAGCTGGCGTTTGTGCGTTACGAACCATTTCGATGATTTCATCGATGTTCGCAAGGGCAATCGCCAAACCTTCCAAGATATGTGCACGATCACGCGCTTTGCGCAGTTCGTAAATAGTACGACGTGTTACCACCTCACGGCGGTGATTCACGAAGCACTTCAGCATATCTTTCAGGCCGAACAGGCGTGGCTGGTTATTGTCCAGCGCGACCATGTTGATACCAAAAGAGGTTTGCAGTTGCGTTTGTGAGTAAAGGTTGTTGAGAATAACCTCGCCGACCGCATCACGTTTACATTCAATCACGATACGCATGCCGTCTTTATCAGACTCATCACGTAGCGCACTGATGCCTTCGATCTTCTTATCTTTAACCAGCTCGGCAATCTTCTCGATCAAACGTGCTTTGTTAACTTGATAAGGGATTTCAGAAACAATGATGGTTTCTTTACCGTTCTTCTCGACTTCGATTGCCGCGCGAGAGCGCAGATAAATCTTGCCGCGACCAGTACGGTAAGCATCTTCAATGCCTTTACGGCCATTGATCATTGCTGACGTCGGGAAGTCAGGACCTGGAATGTGTGTCATCAGCTCTTCAATGCTGATTTCTTCATTCTCAATGTATGCCAAACAACCGTTAACCACTTCAGTCAGGTTATGCGGAGGAATATTGGTCGCCATACCTACTGCGATACCGGACGAACCGTTCACAAGCAAGTTTGGAATACGCGTTGGCATCACGTCTGGAATTTGTTCAGTACCGTCGTAGTTTGGAACGTAATCGACAGTATCTTTATCCAAATCAGCGAGCAGTTCGTGGGCGATTTTTGACATGCGAACTTCGGTATAACGCATTGCCGCCGCTGAATCGCCGTCAATAGAACCGAAGTTGCCTTGTCCATCAACCAGCATGTAACGCAGCGAGAAAGGCTGTGCCATACGAACGATGGTGTCATAAACAGCGCTGTCACCGTGTGGGTGGTATTTACCGATCACATCGCCGACAACACGGGCAGATTTTTTATATGCTTTGTTCCAGTCGTTGCCTAATACATTCATCGCGAAAAGAACGCGACGGTGTACTGGCTTCAGACCATCACGCACGTCTGGAAGAGCACGACCAACGATAACGGACATCGCATAGTCGAGATATGAGCTTTTCAGCTCATCTTCAATGTTGACGGGCGTGATCTCTTTAGCAAGATCGCTCATGGAGCCAATATCCCTCAGGTAAGTATGTCAAAAATGACTACGTGCAAGACGGTGAGAATACCACAAAAACAGCCCAAGAGTCACAGCCTAAACCCGAGATAAATCACGAATTACTCTTAATCTGGCGCTCTAACGCACGACAGGGCGAAAAAATGCTCGGTGACAAGGTAGAGCTAGAAAAAATTGTCAGAATCGCTCACAGAAGCGTAGGCGTATATTTCACTGTCCTCTGGATATTTAAGGATCGAGCACGATCAACATTCGTTAGCTCACGATTTGTCATGTAATAAAAGAAAGAAAATCAGAGTGGGAAGCGTCTCTCAATATCCCTTCTCTTAGTAAGGAAAGATAGGGGCTAACACAATCAAGTGTTTGCAAGGAGGCGCTATGTTACATCAAGCAATCAATGCGGTGGGTATGGCAATAATTATCGGTAAATACACTTTATTGGCCCTACTGGCAGCCGTTGCCGTGACCAACGCAGCTTAACTTTCTTACCGAGAAATCATGTAGCTTCAACATTCACTCCGGGGGTCAACGCCTCCGGCTTTCAAGTTGCCCTCTCCCCTAATTTCTAATATCTGCTCCATTTCTTTGTTGATGTTTTTAATCTTTATAAAGCGGTTATAATGAAAAAAAATTTAGGGATAACTGCGCAATGACGACCCAACTCAATGTCGATCCAGCCGAAATAAAAAAATTTGAAGACATGGCCTCTCGTTGGTGGGATTTCGACGGCGAATTTAAACCGCTTCACCAAATAAACCCTCTTCGTCTGAATTATGTGATTGAACGCAGTGCCGGTGTCTTCGGTAAAAAAGTACTGGATGTCGGTTGTGGCGGAGGCATTCTGGCAGAAAGCATGGCACGCGAAGGTGCTGAAGTGACTGGCCTCGACATGGGTAAAGAGCCTCTTACTGTCGCGCGATTACATGCTTTGGAAACAGGCACTACTTTATCTTACATTCAGTCTACCGCTGAAGAACATGCAGAAACCCATGCCAATTACTATGACATTGTCACCTGCATGGAAATGCTGGAGCATGTTCCTGACCCAGCTTCAGTGATTGCCGCTTGCGCAAAAATGGTGAAGCCTGGCGGTCATGTCTTTTTCTCGACACTAAATCGCAACACAAAATCTTGGTTGTTTGCCATTGTCGGCGCAGAGCACCTGATGAAGATTGTTCCTAAGGGTACCCATGACCACAATAAATTCATTCGACCATCAGAATTGTTAAAGATGATTGATGCCACACCGCTTACTGAGCAGCACATGACGGGCCTCCACTACAACCCGCTGACAGACAAATACTGGCTCTCGCCTCGTAATGTAGACGTCAATTACATCGTACATACTCATAGCCCGGAATAACCGGGCGTTTTTTTGTTCGGGAATTGACTTCCCTAATTTGTCACTAGCGATCAGCGATTAAAGGATGAATCGATGAAAGGAACGATCAAAGCTGTGTTGTTTGATTTGGATGGCACACTACTTGATACCGCGCCCGATATGGCAAATGCCGCTAACTGTGTCCTGCGTGACTACGGTCTTCCTCCTTTAAATGACGCACAAATTCAAGCTAACACCAGTCACGGGGCGCGCGGCCTATTACGTGCAGGGTTTGGAGACTCTCTAGAGGGTAGAGACATTGATTCTCTCCGGCTGTCATTTCTTGACCACTATGAGAAAAACATCTGCACTGACACCAAGTTTTACGAGGGCGTTACCGATCTCATTGCGCAACTCTCAGCGCGCAATATCCCATGGGGTATTGTCACTAATAAGCCTGGCTTTCTTACTGAAATGTTACTCCCCTACTTTCCCGAACTCGAACAAACACAAGCACTCGTGTGTGCCGACACGCTCAGCCGAGCGAAACCGCATCCTGACCCACTTATCTTCGCTGCAGGCTTACTGTCTATGCTGCCATCAGAGTGTTTATATGTCGGTGATATCAAAAACGACATTGTCTCCGCTAAAGCTGCGGATATGCATTCTGCTGTTGCTGCTTGGGGTTACATCGGCGCGGAGCAAAACCCTATCGAGTGGGATGCAGATCTTATTTTTAACAAAGCTGTAGGAATTCTGTCATTATTCTGATCCTCGTCACAAGCATGGAGAACATAAAATAACCACTTTTCAGTTAGTTAACTTGAAACATTGTTTGCATTCCTAGGCAAGGATAATATTTTTTTTTATTTGATTCCGTACCCTAAAAATCGTTGCATTTCTCTATGCCATTGCATCTTATGGGACAAAACAGTTAGTAAGCACTAACATGGCAATCTTCATCCCCAAGATATCCACAGAAGTCACAATTTACTCAACTTGCAATATCATCAGTGCACCACTATCTTGTTACTCAAGTAAGGCCTACCCCCTACATATAGTGTTTGAGTGTGTACGCCATTAGTTTAATATTGATCACAAATCTTCCTTGCAATTTGTGAAATGTTTCAAAAACACGTCTTCAAGCAAGGAAATACCGGGAACGAGATAAATGAACCAACAACTTACCGTCCAAAAGCGCAGTGGCGCGAAGGAAAACATTGATCTAGACAAAATCCACCGCGTTATCGAGTGGGCAGCTAAAGATCTAGATAATGTCTCAGTATCACAAGTCGAACTCCGTTCTCACATCCAATTTTACGACGGTATTAAAACTGAAGACATCCACGAGACCATTATCAAAGCGGCTGCCGATCTAATCTCTGAACAGACGCCTGACTACCAATACCTCTCGGCACGTCTTGCCATCTTCCACTTGCGCAAGAAGGCCTATGGACAGTTTGAGCCACCGAAACTGGTTGAACATATCCGCAAAATGGTCGATATGGGTAAGTACGACAAACACATATTGGAAGACTACACAGAAGAAGAGTTAAACATTCTCGACGGTTATATCGACCACTGGCGTGATATGAACTTTTCTTACGCTGCCGTTAAGCAGTTAGAAGGCAAATACTTGGTACAGAACCGTGTTACTGGTGAAATCTACGAAAGTGCACAGTTTTTGTACATCATGGTTGCTGCTTGTCTGTTTGCTAACTATCCCAAAGAAACGCGCCTGGCTTATATTCGCCGTTTCTACGATGCAGTGTCACAATTCAAAATCTCACTGCCAACGCCAATCATGTCTGGTGTTCGTACGCCGACTCGACAATTCAGCTCGTGTGTACTGATCGAATGTGATGACAGCCTAGACTCTATCAACGCAACGGCCAGCGCTATAGTGCGCTATGTTAGCCAGCGTGCTGGTATCGGCATCAATGCAGGTCGCATTCGCGCACTCGGTAGCCCAATTCGTGGCGGCGAAGCTTTCCACACCGGTTGTATCCCGTTTTATAAGTACTTCCAAACAGCCGTTAAGTGCTGCTCACAAGGCGGTGTACGCGGTGGCGCAGCGACATTGTTCTACCCAATGTGGCACCGCGAAGTAGAGAACCTACTGGTCCTGAAAAACAACCGTGGTGTTGAAGAGAACCGCGTCCGTCACATGGACTACGGTGTGCAAATCAACAAACTGATGTACACCCGACTCATCAAGGGTGGAAACATCTCTTTGTTCTCTCCATCGGATGTCCCAGGTCTCTATGACTCATTCTTTGCTGATCAAGAAGAGTTCGAACGTCTTTACGTTCAGTATGAACAAGATACATCAATCCAACGTGAAACAGTGAAAGCTGTTGAGCTGTTCTCTTTGATGATGCAAGAGCGAGCATCAACAGGTCGTATCTATATTCAGAACGTTGACCATTGCAACACACACAGCCCGTTCGACCCAAAAGTTGCGCCAATTCGTCAGTCAAATCTATGTTTGGAAATCGCATTGCCGACCAAACCGCTGACCAATGTTGAAGACGACAATGGCGAAATTGCGCTTTGTACCCTGTCGGCGTTTAACTTGGGTGCAATTAAAGAGTTGGATGAACTGGAAGACTTGGCCGACCTGACTATCCGCGCATTGGATTCTCTACTTGATTACCAAGACTACCCGCTGCCAGCGGCACGCAAAGCGACGATGAACCGCCGTACTCTAGGTGTAGGCGTGATCAACTTCGCTTACTATCTGGCGAAAAATGGTGTGCGCTACTCTGACGGAAGCGCGAATGGCCTAACACACCGCACCTTCGAAGCGATTCAGTATTACCTGCTGAAAGCCTCTTTGGGTTTAGCAAAAGAAAAAGGCGCTTGCCCGTCGTTCAACGAAACAACCTACTCGCAAGGTGTGCTGCCTATAGACACTTATAAGCGCGATTTAGACAAAGTTTGTGAAGAGCCACTTCACTACGATTGGGAAACCTTACGTGGTGAAATCGTTGAGCATGGCCTTCGCAACTCGACGCTGTCTGCATTAATGCCGTCAGAAACGTCGTCACAAATCTCGAACGCAACCAATGGCATCGAGCCACCGCGTGGTTTTGTTTCAGTCAAAGCATCGAAAGACGGCATTCTGAAGCAGGTTGTTCCTGAGTACGACAAGTACAAAGAAAACTACGAACTGCTATGGAACATCGGATCTAATGATGGATACCTACAGTTAGTCGGTATCATGCAGAAGTTTGTAGACCAAGCGATCTCGGCAAACACCAACTATGACCCAAGCAAACAAGCTGGCGGTAAAACACCGATGAAACTGCTGTTGAAAGATTTGCTTTCAGCGTACAAGCTGGGTGTAAAAACCTTGTATTATCACAACACCCGAGACGGTGCGGATGATGCGCAGCAAGATCTAGCAGTACAAGACGATGACTGCGCAGGCGGCGCTTGTAAAATCTAATACCCAAACGGGAGGGAGCACATGCTCCCTCTTTGAGGTTTCATTCTACACGGTATATTGAAAGCAATGGCTTACAGCACTTTTTCAAAAGAAAACAACAATGCACTCAAAGAACCAATGTTCTTTGGTCAATCTGTTAACGTCGCGCGATACGACCAACAGAAATATGAAATTTTCGAAAGACTGATCGAAAAGCAACTTAGCTTTTTCTGGCGTCCCGAAGAAGTTGATGTATCAGGCGATCGCATCGACTACAACAAGCTACCAGAACATGAAAAGCACATTTTCATCAGTAACTTGAAATATCAAACACTGTTGGACTCCATTCAAGGCCGAAGCCCGAATGTCGCTCTGCTGCCATTGGTGTCTATTCCTGAACTAGAAACGTGGATTGAAACATGGTCTTTTTCTGAAACCATTCACTCTCGTTCTTACACGCATATCATTCGTAATATCGTCAACAATCCATCCGTGGTGTTTGATGACATCGTTGCCAACGAGCAGATCATCAAGCGTGCAAATGACATTGCTAAGTATTATGACGACTTAATCCTGGCCACCAGTGACTATCACCGTTTAGGCGAAGGTGAACACACAGTAAACGGCGAAACCGTGGTTGTGTCGTTACGTGAACTGAAGAAAAAGCTTTATGTGTGCCTGATGTCAGTTAATGCGCTTGAAGCCATTCGCTTTTATGTCAGCTTTGCTTGTTCATTTGCGTTCGCAGAGCGTGAGTTGATGGAAGGCAACGCAAAAATCATCAAGCTAATCGCACGTGATGAGTCTTTGCACCTGACAAGCACACAGCACATGCTGAACATTCTTCGCAGCGGCGATGACGACCCAGAAATGGCTGAAATCGCAAAAGAATGCGAGCAGGAGTGTTTTGCGCTGTTCAAAGAAGCTGCCGAGCAAGAAAAAGAATGGGCAGAATACCTATTCAAAGATGGCTCTATGATTGGTTTGAACAAAGACATTCTTTGTCAGTACGTCGAGTACATTACCAATCTGCGCATGGCAGCGGTCGGCCTAAAATCAGCCTATCCGGGTGCATCGCAAAACCCAATTCCTTGGATTAATGCGTGGCTTTCTTCTGACAACGTGCAAGTCGCACCGCAAGAAGCTGAAATCAGCTCTTATCTGGTTGGCCAAATCGACAACGATGTTGATATGGACGATCTGGGTGACTTCGAACTATGAGTCGAATCACTATCACAGTGAACGGACAAGCGCTGGTGGGAAATACCCACCAGCCTCTGCTTGAGCAAATCGAGCAGGCTGGGTTGCAACCTGAGTTTCAATGCAGAAATGGTGTTTGCGGCGCGTGTCGTTGCAAGTTGGACAAAGGCGCCGTTTCTCAACAAGATGCGATGGCTTATCTGGCCGCAGGTGAAATCCTTACATGCCGTTCTACACCACGTGAAAGCGTGGACCTAGAATTTGATTACCAGGTTTCTTTAGTCACTAAAAAAGCCGCGAACCTCTGAATCAGCCTTCGCGGCACTATTCCCTTCCTAGACTCTGACCCAAGCTGACTAGCTTAACGTCAACTGCCTCAACCGCGTTTTGCACCACACCAATTCAAACATGTTCATATGAAAACGAGCAGCCGCTTTTATATCCCCAACAACGCCCTTTAAACACGGGTCTTTCCGCCAAGAAAGCGCTTCCCTTAGCTTTGTTAACGTGATCACAGCGTTCGTATGAACATTTATATGTTCATGTGAAACTCACCCCATTTACTATATCTTGCCTAGAGCTCGTTACATTTCTGCAACAAGAATCACGGTTGCATATAAAATCAATGAAAGAAAGTGAACTTTCATCAATAAAGAAGGGAACGACCGAATGAAAAAGCTATTACTTGGAACCTTACTTTCTGCCACAACCTTATTTGGGTTTGGTATGGCCTCGACTGCAGCCATCGCCAGCGACAATGACCCAGTAAAAATCAATATGAGTCTCGTTTTCACCCAAAATGAACTCCTCACTCAAGAGTTGATTAAAGTTGCTGATAAAATCAAAGAACGCACTGACGGCGGTGTAAACATCAAAGTTTTCCCTGGTGGCCAACTCCCAGTATACAAAGATAACCTTGAGCAAGTTGTAAACGGCGCAAACTGGATTGCGGTTGAAGATTTAAGCTACCTCGGCGATTACGTCCCTGATTTCGCCGCACTAGCAGGGCCAATGCTTTATACCTCTTACGATGAATACCTGGCGATGATGGACACCGACTACGTTGCGAAGTTAACTGAAGAAGTCGAGAAGAAAGGCATAAAAGTGCTCAGCGCGGATTACATCTTTGGTTTCCGTCACATGATCACCAATAAAGAAATCAATACACCAGAAGACATGGACGGAATGCGTATTCGCGTACCAGGTAGCCAGCTCTTCATCAATACACTGTCCTCAATGGGCGCATCTCCAGCCGCATTGCCGTTCCCAGAAACCTACGCAGGCGTTCAGCAAGGCGTGGTTGACGGACTGGAAGGTTCAATTCTGACTATGTATTCGACCAAAATCTATGAAGTGGCGAAGAACATGTCTAAAACGGGCCACTTCCTCGGCACCGTTGGCCTTTACATCTCTCCAAGCGTTTGGGACAAACTGACCGCAGAACAACAAAAAATCGTGATGGAAGAAATCAATGCCGGTGCAGTATCAAACACCGAGCAATTGGTGAAGCTTGACGCTGAGTACGAGCAAAAGCTTAAAGAACAGGGTGTGACGTTCAATGATGTGGATACCGCCGCGTTCAACAAGCTAACCGCTGATGTCTATAATCAATTCCCTGCATGGAGCGAAGGTGTTCACGGCACTATCAACGCAGAATTGGAAAAAATCCGCGCTGCTAAGTAAGCCTCTAACCTCTGCCCCAGCGCATCTCATGCTGGGGCTAGATCTTTTCAGCCTTACTGTCTTGGAGTCACCATGCGGTTTCTAGCTAACTTCGAAGAAATCTTGGCCTCAATCGCCATTTCCATCACAGTCGTGGTGGTTATCATCAATGTTTTTCTTCGCTATTGCTTTGGGTTTGTTGTGCCTTGGAGTGAAGAGCTTTCAGTGATCTGTTTTACATGGTCCGTCTACTTCGGCATTAGCTCTTGCTACAAGCATAAGCTGCATATGGGTGTCGATGTCATCTTGAGCTTCATCCCCCAGAGTGGACAGCGATATTTCAGACTTTTCATCTCGTTTTTCCTATTGGTACTCAACGTTACGATGGCCTACCTCAGCGTCAGCTACACCATGCTTTCGACAAAGGTCACCCCAGTGATGGGCATGTCTTATTTCCCAATTAACAGCGTTCTTGTTGTCTGCTTTTCTTTGATGGCGTTTCACACCATCAGATTCATCATCGATGATTTGAAGCCGTCAGATAACGACACGCTTAACAAAGCGCAATAGGTGGCTGCTGTGGATATCTATATACCTATTATTCTTTTATTTGTGTTGTTCCTTCTCAACATACCCATTGCCTTTTCCTTGATCGCTTCATCGATGTTTTACTTCCTATTCATCAATGACTCCATCCCAGTAAGTTTGGTCATGCAGCGGTTCATCTCTACGGTTTCTTCCTTCCCACTTCTTGCAATCCCTTTCTTTATCATGGTTGGCTCAATCATGAACTACGCGGGAATAAGCCGAAATCTACTGGCATTTGCAGACTCACTCATCGGACATAAAGTCGGTGGATTAGCACATGTGAATGTGTTGCTCAGTACCTTGATGGGCGGCATTTCTGGGTCGGCGAATGCGGATGCTGCCATGCAGTCAAAGATACTCGCACCAGAGATGACAAAACGCGGTTACGACTTGCCTTTCACCGCCGCTGTCACTGCGGCGTCGTCAAGCATCAGTCCTGTTATACCACCAGGTATCAACCTGATCATTTTCGCTTTGCTTGCCAATGTATCCGTGCATTCCATGTTTATCGCTGGGTATGTCCCTGCGTTTATGATGGCTGCAGCCTTGATGATCACTATTGCTTTCATTTCCAAAAAACGTAAATACAAGCCTTCACGGGAGCACCCTGCGAGCGGAAAAGAAAGGCTCGGCTACTTCGGCAAAGCGATACCTGCGTTGCTGATCCCGTTTGGCATCATATTAGGCATGCGCTTTGGTCTCTTTACCCCGACGGAAGCTGGCGCTATTGCCGTATTGCTCTGTACCATCATTGGTTTTGCTATCTATCGCGAGTTAAAGATCCATCATTTTGCGGCCATTTTGCGCGAAACCATTCAGGGCACCAGCAGCGTCATGTTCATCATTATTGGTGCAATGGTCTTTGGGTATTACATGACGTTGGAGCAAATACCTCAAGACGTTGCGTCAATGCTTATTAGCCTGACGGATGACAAAGCCGTGTTGCTGCTCATCATCAATATTCTTCTGATCGTTGTTGGTATGTTCATTGAGGGTGGCGCAGCAATGATTATCCTGACACCACTGCTGTTGCCCGCTGTACTCAATCTCGGCGTCAACCCAGTTCACTTCGGTATCATTATCATCGTCAATATCATGATTGGTGGTGTCACTCCACCGTTTGGTTCAATGATGTTTACCGTTTGCTCCATTCTTCGGGTAAGGATGGTTGATTTTGTGCGAGAAGTAGCGCCGTTACTGGCAGCACTACTGACTGTATTGATGATTCTGACTTACTGGGAAGGGCTGGTGATGTTCTTACCAAACCTTTTTTAATTGATTCATCGTTTCAACAAGATGCCATCGCATATCTTGTTGCCAAAATAGGCCGCAAAACGCTTATTCAGGTTCTGCGGCGTTTTTTTCACTCCCATCGTCAAGATACATTGCCTACAATCTCGTCCACCGATCTCTCGCTAATATCTCGACTCTTCGTGTTATTACATTGATAGAAAATCACACCCCGCATTGCGATGTCCAAAAAACCGTCTTTTTTACTGTTATCATCTCATTTATTGAACACTTCTTTTTCTCTGCCTTTCCAATACTGATAGCTGGACGAAATCATTCGTCAGAGAACACTTTTTCTCAACCATTTCCAGCGCGTCAGGAGACACAAAATGGGATTGCATTTCACCAAACAACAAGACCCTCAAAATGAAGATTTCTATGAAGAGGCTCTTTCCCGCACTCAATTACCTAAGCATGCCATACCAGCCAATAGCCAATCTCCAGAGTTGATTGCACAGTTGTTACGTGATGAATTGTTGATGGATGGAAACGCCAGACAAAATCTTGCCACATTTTGTTCAACATGGATGGAGCCGAGTGTTCACGAGTTGATGGACGCATGTATCGACAAGAACATGATTGATAAAGACGAGTATCCGCAGACTGCGGAAATTGAATCTCGCTGCGTACATATTCTCGCCAAACTTTGGAATAGCCCGGAAAGTGACACCACCGTCGGCTGCTCAACCACGGGTTCATCAGAAGCTGCCATGCTCGGTGGCCTTGCTATGAAATGGAACTGGCGCAAAAAACGCGAAGCCTTAGGCCTTGCGACTGACAAGCCCAATATTGTCTGCGGCCCCGTACAAATCTGCTGGCATAAGTTCGCCCGCTACTTCGATGTAGAAATGCGTGAAATCCCACTCGACGGCGATGAAGTGGGAATGAACCCAGACAAGCTCTCTCAATACGTAGATGAAAATACGATAGGCGTCGTGCCTACCTTAGGTGTGACCTACACCTGCGTGTACGAACCCGTTGAAACCATTTCACAAAAACTCGATGAGCTCCAAGCACAGACCGGACTCGATGTGCCCATTCACGTTGATGGTGCTTCGGGCGGCTTTATTGCGCCGTTTGTTACCCCGGAATTGAAGTGGGATTTCCGGCTACCTCGCGTTGTCTCCATCAACAGTTCTGGTCATAAGTACGGACTGGCGCCTCTTGGCGTGGGCTGGGTAGTATGGCGAGATAAGGCACATCTGCCCGAGGAACTCGTGTTTGATGTCGATTACCTCGGCGGGAATATGCCAACATTCGCGCTCAATTTTTCTCGTCCCGGCGGTCAAATCGTCGCGCAATACTACAACTTTCTGCGTCTTGGTTTTGAAGGCTACAAAGGCATTCACGAATCGTGTTTCAGCACAGCACAATGGCTAGCAGATGAAATTGCCAAAATTGGTCCTTTCGATCTCTTCTACGATGGCCGTGGTGGACTTCCTGCACTCAGCTACAGCCTAAAAGAAGGCGATTGGGGCTTCACTCTGTATGACTTATCCGATCGGATGCGAATGCGAGGATGGCAAATTGCTTCTTATCCCCTACCAAGCAACCGCCAAGACACCGTCATACAGCGCATCATGATCCGTCATGGCGTTAGCTTAGATATGGTTGCGATGCTGTTAGAGGACCTTAAGCGGTGTATCGACTACTTCAAGCAGTACCCGCAAGCAAAATCCGGTACCACTTCCTCGTTCCATCACGGCTGATACTGAGCATCACAGCGTCGATGAATCGTTCAATTTAGTCCAAAGGCCACAAATAAACCGTGGCCTTCATATCTAAGGATTAAAAGATGGATAAGAAAATCAGTGCCTCATCAGTCGGCAAAATCAGCGTTTTCACTTTTGCCATTATGAATGTTGTGGCCGTGGTGAGTCTGCGTGGCTTACCCGCTGAAGCAGAATACGGGCTCAGCTCTGTATTTTATTATGCGTTTGCCGCCGTATTTTTCCTCGTGCCTGTTTCACTGGTGGCTGCGGAACTTGCTACTGGGTGGCCAGAAAAAGGAGGGATCTTCCGTTGGGTCGGAGAAGCCTTTGGTCCAAGGTTAGCCTTTATGGCCATGTTCCTGCTGTTCGTTCAAGTGTGTGTATGGTTCCCCACTGCGCTCACCTTTGGTGCTGTATCACTGGCCTTCATTGGCCCCGATCAAACCTTTGATGCAGCCTTGTCACAAAATAAATTCTTTGTTCTGGCCATTGTGCTGGCTATCTATTGGTTTGCCACTTTCATCGCTTTTCGTGGTGTTTCAGCATTTACTTTGCTGTCCAAGTGGGGTGGGATCATCGGCACCATCATCCCCGCGATCATCCTTATTTTGCTTGGTTTTGCTTTTCTGTTCAGCGGCGAGAAAATCCAAATAGAGATGGCGTGGAAAGACGTTATCCCCGACTTTTCTAACTTCAATAACGTGGTACTCGCGGCCAGTATTTTCCTGTTTTATGCGGGGATGGAAATGAATGCGATTCACGTGAAAGACCTAGATAATCCAACGCGCTCCTACCCGATCGCCATAGGTATTGCTGCGCTAGGTACCGTCGTGATCTTTGTGCTAGGTACACTTGCCATCGCCTTTGTTATACCCAGTACCGACATCAATCTCACACAAAGTCTGCTTGTGGCCTATTTTGATATGTTCCGCTGGGCGGGCCTGAGCTTTCTGGGGCCAATTATGGCTATTTGCCTCGCCATTGGCGTGCTCGCCGGTATTGTGACTTGGGTAGCGGGTCCCTCGACCGGTTTACTTGAAGTGGCAAAAGCGGGTTATATGCCGCGGTTTTGGCAAGAGACCAACAAAAACGGAATGGCGACCCATATCCTTTTGGTGCAAGGCATCATCGTAAGCTTTCTCGCGATAACCTTTGTCGTGCTGCCCTCCGTCGAAGCGGCTTACCAAATTCTGAGTCAACTGGCCGCGGTGATTTACCTCACCCTATATATGCTGATGTTTTCAGCCGCGATTTATCTGCGCTTTAGTCAGCCTAATCGTCCGCGCCCGTACAATGTTCCCGGTGGGAAAAAAGGCTTATATCTTTTTGCTGGCGTTGGTTTCACAAGTTCTGCCATTGCCTTTGCTTTTAGCTTTATTCCACCAAGCCAGATTGCTGTTGGCAGCCCAACCGTGTTCATGTCAATACTGGTAGGGTTAAGCGTTGTCTTTATCACGATTCCCTTTGTTATCTATGCCATTCGCAAACCGCATTGGCGAGACGAGAACTCAGATTTTGCGCCGTTTACTTGGCAAATTGAAGGCGTTCACCCTGGCCTTAAAAACGAATCTGTCACACACACTGAAGCCGTAACGGCGATTCATCGTGAAGGTAAAGGAGAAGCATCATGAGTGCATTACCGTCTCCCGAAGCCCTGCAAACGTTAGTGGATGAAACTTATGCTCAATTTCGGGCGTTACCAGGGGGCGAGAACGCAAGCTATATCCCATACCTCGCTTCTGTGCCTTCCGATCTTGCGGCATTGGTGATTGTCACTGCAGATGGTGACATTTATCAGGCAGGCGATAGCAGTTATGGTTTCGCGATTGAATCCATCTCGAAGGTGCCGACATTGGCTTTACTGATGGAGGATGTTGGCCCAGAAATGGTGCGTGAAAAAATTGGCGCAGAGCCTACCGGGTTGCCTTTCAATTCTGTTGTGGCACTTTGTGAACATCAGGACAAACCATTGTCACCTCTCGTTAACGCGGGGGCGATGGCGAGTGTCAGCTTGCTCACCGCCTCTGACCCTGAAACACGATGGGCGCGTATTCTAGACATGCAGCAACGGATCACGGCTGGAAATATTGTGCTTTCTGATGACATCAATGCGTCTGAGCAAACCACCAACTTTCACAATCGCGGTATTGCATGGATTCTGTATGCGGCGGGCAACTGTTTCTGCGACCCAATGGAAGCTGTTGATGTCTACACGCGGCAATGCTCAACCTTGGTCACCTGCAAAGATCTTGCGGTGCTGAGTGCAACATTATCGAATCGCGGTAAGAACCCTATCTCTGGAGAGCAAGTCATCTCAGCGGGCAATGTTGCACCCATACTGGCAGAGATGACGATGGAAGGTCTGTATGACTACTCAGGTGATTGGGCATTTGAAGTCGGCATGCCCGGTAAAAGCGGGGTGGGTGGTGGTGTGTTGGCGGTCGCCCCTGGCAAGCTGGGTATTGCTGCCTTCTCCCCACCCTTGGATGAGTCCGGCAATAGTGTTCGCGCGCAACGGATGATTTCTCATGTTGCTAAGACACTGAATCTCAACTTGTATGCTTCGTAACAGCTTTTAGCGAATCAAAAAAACGCCTGACAATGTCAGGCGTTTTTCTCTAAATACTTCAATGGGTATCAATTCGCATCGTCAGCTTCGACAGGAATGTGCAGCGATTCTAGCGTCACCAACGAAGCGATATCTGGGAACATCGTGTGCCCCGAAAGATAACGCCTTAACATATCAAGCAACATGGTCGCCGTGTAACAGCGAAAGTTCTCGTTGGACTGAGAACGACGAGGCTTCACTATAATACCCCAATCACCATCTGCAGCAGAAAGCCCCAGAGCAACACGCCCTGCCTCCATGTTTCCACATGCCAATCCGATGTTTACACCTGCATTTTCGCGAGACGCCGTTGCCATCGCTAAGACCGCCGCGAGCGGGTTATATTCACTATCCGTAATCAGTGTCGAGTCACTGAGCACCCACCCCTGAACGAACGCCTCTTTCGTTTCCTCTGCCTGATTTAGCCAATTAGCCAAATACCCGCCAGAGAATTTTTCAGCCACTGCAATGGTTGTATTTTCCTGCGACAGCAAACCACCGACAGTTTCAAGCATCGGCACACCGTCACCCACTAAGCGATCACCCAACACATTTCGTATCGCATCGGTGATCAACGAAATATCGGAGTGTTGACGCGGAGAGAACAGCTTTACCTCAATAAAAGGTAACGATGAACGGTATCCCAGTTCAAAATCATCTGGCAGTGCGAGCGCTTCTAACTTGTCGTTAAGAAGGGACTCGGAAAAACCGAAGGTGTACAGACGTTGAATTTCTTGCTTTTTCGTATTAGGAAATCGTGTTTGAAGACGTGACACAATTTCATTCTCAAACATGTGCTTGAATTCACTTGGTACACCCGGCGTGAAGAAGAACAGACAATCATTAAGTGTCGCGGCAAATCCACACGCACTGCCCACTGGATTATCCACTAGTTCGGCACCTTCAGGGAGCATTGCCTGCTTAATGTTGCTTTTCGGCATGGCTTTACCGTTTTTTTCAAACCGCTCTTTGAGCTCGGTTAGCCAGTGATTATTTAATTCAAGGTCAACGTTCATGGCCATCGCCATGGCTTCAGTGGTCAGATCATCTGTGGTTGGCCCAAGCCCACCATTCACGATCACCACATCGGAAACTTGACTGCATCTCACCAATTCAATGGCAATATCATCTACCGCATCACCGACAGTGACTCGACGATGCAAAGCAAAGCCTTCCTCAAAACAGCGTCTCGATAACCAAGCTGCATTGGTATCGGTGATATCACCGTGCAGCACTTCCTCGCCAGTACTTAACATTGCGACCCGAAGTTTGCTCTGTCCCACCGATATCTCCTTGTATGCCATGACGTAAATCCATTATGCCCAGACACTTACCGCTATCGCAACCCGCGATATCTTTTATTCGCATGAATCGTAGTATGCCGTTTTTTCCTTAGGAAACTTCATGCTTCGAACCCGCTAGGCGAACTGGGTTTAGGTTGATTTTCTCGTCAGACTTCCCACTTAAAGAGAAATTAGCTCTCTCAACCAAGACAAAAGTGCGACCTCTATCAAGTTTTTGGTGGAAATATGGGCCTTTCCATTGCTATGATTAGCGGCTTAATTGTGAGTGCCTCACAATTGGTACGCGGTATCGGTTTAACGCCTTCCGTATCGGTGTTGTTATCATGGACGTATTTCGCTGAACACCGACTGAATAACATCTTATTACTAAACACTTTTCTTGCCAGGCCTTACCAGCAAAACACATTGCTGAATGGTTTGGCATTTTGTTGTGTGGGAGATCCTACGTGCGCTATCGCTCAACCGTGGCTGCGGCCGCTCTGTTCTGTGCTCAATCGGCCTTTGCTTTTGATGCATCTACCCTCGATTTCGAGCAGCAAGCTTATAACTATTCGAGCAACTATGGCTTCGACACGCTTGCATTGAACCAGGCGCAAACACAACCCCAAGACAATGCGCTTCGTTTTAACGAAGCTCCAGCGCACCGTCTACCAAAATATTTGTCTACGGCCCCAGAAAAAGACTGGGACTACCTGATGGGTCAAACCTATACCATTTTGGGTTTAAGTGTCGCGACCGTCGGCTTGATGACATTACTGCCTGAAAGCGTCACTAACTGGACAGCAGAAGATCGCGACTTTAGTAACCTTTCCAGTAAATGGTGGGACAATGTGTCTGCGGGTCCAGTCTGGGACCAGGACGACCATTACCTGAACTACGTGATGCACCCTTACTTTGGCGGTGTTTACTATACGGCTGCGCGTCACTCTGGTTTCAATGAATTCGAGTCATTCTTGTACTCATTCACCATGTCGACGTTCTTCTGGGAATATGGTGTAGAGAGTTTCGCTGAAGTGCCATCTATCCAAGATATTATCGTGACACCATTATTTGGTGCAGCTGTCGGTGAATGGATGTACCTCACTGAACAAGATATTGTCGCTAACGGCGGCGAAGTCATGGGCTCAGACACAATGGGTGGCGTCAGCTTGTTCTTCCTTAACCCTGTCGGACATATCCACCACTGGATAACCGACATGTGGCAGGGTGACACTGACGTGCGCATGAATTATGACCCTTGGTTCAACAACCAAGAAGCCGCACGGTATGCAGCAGATGCGGGCGCACCTTACGACAGCCAGTTTATTAGTATGCAAGTCAGCTTGAAGTTTTAATAACGAATAGTTTGATACTGCACACTGAAATGTGCTGGTAAGAAAAAGCCGACATGATGTATGTCGGCTTTTTTTGATTCAGGAAAAACCACGTACGAATGTTGTCACACCAGCAAACGAGCATAGAATCAGCAAGCCGTGTCTTACCCATTCAGCACGAACACGCGGTGCCACTTTAAACGCTACCCACGAACAAAGAAATACAACGGGCAACGACATAACACCGACTTTGACATGCCACCATTCGAAATAGCCAGTCATTCCCTGCACAACAAGAGATATGGCACAGCTAAAAATAAAGTAACCTGCCAAGTTTGCTCTTAACTTAACAATGTCCATTTTCTGCAAAACCAATGCCATTGGTGGACCACCAATACTGGTTGTTGTGCCCATAACCGCAGCAGCAAAGCCCGCCCAAAACATATTCTTATTGCTCGGCTCCACAGAAAACTTGAACACACTAGCGACAACCGCAAACAAAACAGCTAGCCCCATGATAATTTCTAACGCATTGATTGAGAGATACAACAGCAATGCGCCAGCAACAAAGGTACCAGGGATACGGCCAACAAAAGCCCAACCAATACCGCGCAATGACAGTTGACGGCGATATTGCCACGTATTCACCATGGCAAGAAACAAGGTTACCAACGTGACGGTCGCTGGTACCAGCGAAGGTTCGATCATCATAAGGAGGGGTGCGCCAACAATCGCCAGCCCAAAGCCAATAATGCTTTGAACAAACGCGCCCAAACCCAATGCCAACATCACCATGATGAGCTGTTCATAGCTCAGTTCCATTTAGCCTTTCCTTGTGGCTTGAATAAGAAGATTTCTCGGCGTCAACTCACGCGCACAGAATGTAGTTACGTCGACATCAAAACCGTTTTCGCTCAGAAACAGCGCTCTATCGAGAACCAGCCACATCTCTAATGGTCGGCGAAACAGCGTACGTATGGTTTCCATTTTTTCAACGGTCGAAAACCTTTGCTCTCCCTGCGAGAGAAAAGCTGCAAAGTCTGTGTTATCTGGAATGGAAATACCTTTTTTATCAGCAGCCCATCGGCAAAATGCCTCAAAGCCTTCATTTAACAAAGACTTTTGTATATTGGGTACAGGCAGATAACTGTCACTATGGCCTAGAGCACGCTGCAAGCTATCAAAGCCCAAGCGAAAACTCACTTCAACAATACGCTTGTTTCGCACCGTTTTCCCTGCGGTGACGGTTTCTTGCAGTGGCAGCTTTAGATCGTGACGACTCAAGGACAGTAAAGAGCCCGTCGCCACAATGGACAATGGCTGATAGTAGACTTCATTGATCAGATGATAACAACAAGGTGAGACAGAAAGACTTTGCGGTTTGGCTTTCACACTATGGCGTAACAGTGTCACGTGCAAGTCACCACAGGCATGCAACGCTACCGCATGATCACAATGACTGACCAGTAATTCACTCTCGGGGGAAAATGCATCACCTTGGACAAAATGCATCGGTAACTGATGTTGATTGGCATAAGCCTGGCCGTCTTGGCACAGCGCTTCCTGCCATTCTAGACTGGTGACACCAACCTGACGTGTAGCAGAAATGACACGCCCTAAATACCCTTTCCCTGCGCACCACTCCAACCAGGCACCCTTGCTAGATAGTGGTATCGCACTGTTGAAAGCAGTTATCTGCGACCACTTTCGACCTGGGATACCTGTAGCAATATGGCTGTCGCAATGTATCTCTGGCCCATTTTGGGGTTCTACTTCAGTGCCACATAATGATACCAACTGAGCCGCCTCAGGCAGCCACGCTTTCACCGTCTCTGCTAACCGCTCTGGCGATTCCTTATACGCTTGCAGTTCTTTTAGACACAGCAAATCTAACCATTGGCATAGCTCAGGATGAGAAGCTCTCCACGGCAGATCAAGACAATCAAAAGGCATTCCTTGCCATAGCGAAACATGACGCTGCAGTAAGGCATCAATTTGCAGAAAACGCTCTTTTTGAACGAGGAAGGATTGAGACAAGGTGAATTCCAACTATCAGCCGACACAAACAGTGTATACCCGAGTATATAGCACCGTAAAAGCGGCAAAAACACCTAAATCTGCACGAATAGCAGAGCACTTACAATATGGTACACCGCGTCTAACGCTATCTAATAGGGAGCTCAAACGGTGCAAAGAAGCTATCTAACTCGCTGGGATCTTTAATCTGCATGGCGGTATCAATGGTATTCCTATCAAGGTGCGGCGCAAAACTCTCGATAAAATCATACATGTAATTACGCAGCACCGTGCCACGCCTAAAACCGATGCGTGTCGTGCTTGCATCAAAGATGTGGCTGGCATCAATAGCGACCAAATCCTCATCCAGGTCTTTGTCATAGGCCATACTCGCCATCACCCCAATACCGATGCCAAGGCGAACATACGTTTTGATAACGTCTGCATCTGTTGCTGTAAACACAATATTCGGCTTCAGCTTGGCGTTATTGAACGCACTGTCAAGACAAGAGCGTCCAGTAAAGCCAAAAACATAAGTAACCAATGGAAAACGCGCAATATCATGAATGGTCACGGCAGAACGCCGCGCCAAAGGATGGTCTTTTCTCACAATCAGAGACCGTGTCCAGTGATAGCAAGGCAGCATGACCAAATCTTCATAGAGATGGGATGCCTCTGTCGCGATAGCAAAATCGGACTTTCCTTTCAGAACCAAATCGGCGATCTGGCTTGGCGCGCCCTGATGCATGTGCAAAGAAACATTCGGATAGCGCTTCACAAAACGAGATATGACATCAGGCAACGCATATCTTGCTTGAGTATGGGTTGTTGCGATGTTGAGTTTACCTTTATCGGGTGTGGTGTATTCGTAAGCTACTGACTTGATACTATCCACACGAGACAAGATATCTCTTGCAATATCAACAATTTGTTCTCCTGCGGGTGTCAGCTTGGTTAAGTGTTTTCCACTGCGACCAAATATTTGCACCCCCAGTTCGTCTTCCAACGCGCGAACTTGCTTACTGATCCCCGGCTGCGAGGTGTAAAGACTTTCCGCCGTCGAAGAAACATTGAGGTCGTGATTGACCACTTCAACGATGTATTTAAGTTGTTGTAATTTCATAAGGTTGTAGTAACCGTGAATGATTCTACATATGTTATATCGTGTATTGGCAAGCGGACGAAGTGCTGAGATGCATAACCATTACACAGCGCCCAAAATACCGACAAACTGGCTGCGGTGTTGCTGATATTAATGCAGGCTGAAACACCAAGTAATGCCATCATAACTTCGCAAATAAACGTGCAGTGAAACGCACTAAATCATAGAAAAGCAATACGACACGCCAGAATTTAGCTAAGATCGAAAATAGTACTAACAAACTATGACCATACTTGCAGATCGTGTATCTTAGGCCGTCTTAGTTTTAACAGGGATTATCGACGCTCACTTATGAATATCGCCTTAGTGGTTGGCTTATGCGTCATCCTGCTCGGTCTCATTGTTGGCTACAACATTATGGCTCAGCAGCGTCAACGTGTAGAGTCATCAAAGCGCCAGGAAATGGCAAAATATATTGCAGTTATTGATGCCACTGAAGAGCTGATCGGTAATGCACACAACCTGCCTTATAGCGGCACCCTGCTGGTATGTCTTAACCAGAAAATTCTAGATGCATTGAAGACAATGCATGATATTGATAAGACTGATCGCTCACTTCCACAGCGCATCTCGGACGTGCAAGCACAGATCAATCAAATCAAACAAACTTACCAAAACAAAGAATCGACGTCTTTTCGTGTACCTGACAGCGATCGTGAAGCCATCTCAATGCTTAAATTGGTAAAACGTTTGAGAGCAGTAATCAAAGCTGAGCACACCAAAGGTCGTTTGCCTACACAAGCATTTGTGTCTGAAAATTCGCGCTTGGAACAGATGCAGATGAAGATCAATATCGAAAACGTTCTCAAACGCGTTAACGATGCGAAGATCAAAGGCCAGATGGGTACAGCTCAACAATTGCTGAAAAAGGCATTAGATGTGGTTAGCAGTAAAAGTGACCCGTATTGCCAATCTGCAAAAGAAAGTCTTTCTGCCATGCTTGAAGAAGTCAACACATCACTGAGCAAAGGTCACGAAGCCAACAGGCCTAAAAATGATGAAAACAAAGAGCTAGACGAGCTGTTTGCACCGAAGAAGAAATGGTAATTTCACACATTCTGTAAAAGCCCCTTCTGGGGCTTTTTTTATGCCAAAGAAGCATCCTTCATTCCCCCCCTCACTCAACGCCCAATGCCCACCTGAAACAGTGTGACATTCGTTCCTCATTTAATTCGTCATGTAAAATATTGGTGTGGATATATCACTTTTTCATTAAAGAAATGACTTATGGGTGCCGATACCCCTGATTAGTGTCACAATCTCTGGCATTTTTAGCCGCTTTGAAGATAATTATTTTCAAGCGTGAAATTAGAGCCCAGCAAGACTTTTAGTCTTTATCTTTCAAGACTGTTGTAGAGTGAGAGAACAATGAAGTTGTCCGTCGTTCAGAGAACAATCGCCGGTTTTGCCTTGATGTTTGTGTTAATGGCAATACTTAGCAGTATCAGTTTGTTCAATGCCAAAACACTGCAAGGGAAAGTAGAACAAATTACCAACCAATCCACACCCATGGTCGTCGCCTCGGGTGATTTGATCACCCAATTGATGCGAACCAGCCTTCTTATTCGCACGTTTCAAAACGATCCGACAAACGCTAACCGTGTTGACCAACAATTTGATCGTCAAAAGCAAAGCTTCTTTCAAACGTTAAGCCAGGCTCAACAAAACGCACAGCACGACGACGAACGTAGACAAGTTAATGCTATCCATCAGGCTTCAACCCGATACTTTGAACAAGCACGCACGCTTATCAACCTACAAAAGCAATCAGATACACTGATTGCTCAACGTCAAACGCTGGATCTGCAATTTCTTCGCCTTGAAGACACTTATCAGTGGGCTGCGAATCTTTTACTACAAAAAGCCGCAGTAAAACGTTCACTGCATAACCGCGCCGAACTCATTACCAGTGGTATCGCACGAGACATGAAAATGTTGCGTCGTGCCGATCAAGATACTGACCTCAACCAACTAAGGTCAGCATTGGCGAAAGATATCGAGATTGCATTCAAACGTCTTGAGCGCATTTCCGTTGAAGACGATGTTAAAGCGCGTTATTCACGGAACCTGAAAAAGGTAGAGCAGCTGACTTTAGCTGAAAGTGGCGTATTGGATGTGATGAGCCGCCAACAGCAAGTTAACGCCCAGCTTCAACGTGAAAGCACGCAGACAGACAAGCAGATGAACGACATTCAATCTCGCCTGCAAGCTTACGCAGACTATGCACAACAATTGGCGCAGACCAGCCGAGATGACGCAGAAACCGCAGTGAGTGAAGCCTTGCTTTACATCATTGTGATGACCTCTGTCGCCGCGGCCATTAGCTTGTGGGTTGGCGTTAGCACAACGCGCAGCATTCAAAAGCCGCTCGCACTTATCACCAACGTCTTACACAAAATGACCGACGGTGATATGCGTACACGCGCTAACTATCACGCCAACGATGAATTCGGCGAGCTAAGTCGCTCTATCGATATGCTGGCAGACACCATGTCACGCACCTTGGCGAAATTTGGTGATGGCGCGAAGCATTTGCTTAGTGAAGCGAGCCGTGCAGCCCTCGTCAGTGACAGCGCCATGACCCGAGTTGAAGACCAGAAATCCCGTACCGACCAAGTGGCCGCGGCGATTTCAGAAATGGAAGTCAGTGCCAAAGAGATTTCTCGTTCGACAGAACTTACCGTCGCAGAAGTCGAAAACACCAACCAAACAGCGAACAGTGGACGTGCGCAAGTGTCTCTTAGCCGTCAACTGACTGAGCAGCTTTCGAGTAATATCGGTGAAGCCGTATCTAATACTCAGCAGTTGAACCAATATTCCAACAATATCGGCTCGATCTTGCATGTCATTCAAGATATTGCCGAGCAAACTAACTTGCTTGCCCTAAATGCCGCCATTGAAGCTGCACGCGCAGGCTCTCACGGTCGCGGTTTTGCCGTGGTTGCCGATGAAGTACGCGCACTGGCAACACGCACACAGCAGTCCACTGAAGAAATCCAGCAGATGATCAATAACCTGCAAGGCAACGCATCACGTATGGCTGAAACCATGAGTGCTAGCCAGAAGCAAATGGATGATTGTTTAATCCAAACGCGGTTGACCGATGAAACTTTGCAAGACATTGTGGCGCGTATGGAAGCGATACAAGATATGGCCGTGCATGTCGCCCAAGCAACCGAAGAACAGATCAAAGTCAGCCATGAAGTAGCAGAACACATTAATGGCATTGCCCACGTTGCTTATGAAGCAGAAAAAGATGCCCGTGAGTCAGCATCAAGCAGCGAGTCTTTGGCCAATCTGGCTCAAGATCAGCAAAACCTAATATCAAACTTCCGCGTTTAAGGAATTGAGAATGAAACATATAGCCAAACTATCTCTCGCGGCCTTAGCGCTTACCGTCACATCATTTGCACATGCTCAAACGACACTGGTGATTGATTCTTGGCGCAGCGACGACGCGGTATGGAACGAGAAAATCATCCCTGCTTTCAACAAGCATTATCCGAACATCAAGGTTGAGTACCGCTCACCTTCAGATATGGATGCATCAACGTGGAACAGCGATATGGAGCAACGCTTCGAGCAAGGCTCCTCGGGTGACTTGATAGCTTGCCGCCCGTTTGATGGGTCGCAAGCACTTTTCCAACGTGGCTTGCTCAAAGAAGTTACTGAAATGGAAGGGATGGAAAACTTCCCGAGTTTTGCCCTTGCTCCTTGGCAGACAGACTCTGGTGCACAAACCTTCTGCCTGCCGATGGCTTCCGTCATTCATGGATTTTTCTATAACAAAGATATTTTCAAAGAATTAGGGGTGAACGAGCCTGTTACCAATGCGGATTTTTACTGGGCATTAGAGAAAGCCAAGCGTGCTGGATATTTGCCACTGGCAATGGGAACAAAAGATAAATGGGAAGCCGCCACCATGGGCTTTCAGAATATCGGCCCTACCTATTGGAAAGGTGAAGATGGCCGAGACGCCCTGCTTACAGGCAAAGAGCGTATGGATAGCAAACCCTATCGCCAGACCCTGAGTGAGCTAGCCAAGTGGTCGAAGTACATGGGTGACGATTTTGAACAGCGCAGCTACGCTGACTCAATCTCGGCATTTGCTAACGGTAAAGCTGCTATCTACCCTGCAGGCTCATGGGACATCATGACCTTCGCCGGCAAAATTGACATGGGAGTGTTTCCGCCGCCTGTTGAAAAGAAAGGTGATGCTTGCTACTTCAGCGATCACACAGATTTGGGCATGGGTATTTATTCGAAATCCAAAAATCCTGAGGCCGCAGAACTATTCCTGAAATGGATGACCACGGCAGAGTTTGCCGAGTTGCTCACCAATGAAATATCAGGATTCTTTTCGCTTTCTAACCACTTCTTCGATGTGAAAGACCCTATTGCGCAAGAGATGATCTCTTGGCGCGATCAGTGTGATTCTACCATTCGTAATTCTGCACAAGTGCTATCCCGTGGTGAGCCAAACTTGGAGCTGGAGATTTGGGAAACGTCGGTCGGCGTCATGGCGGGACAAATGTCGCCCTCACAGGCTGCCAATCAATTACAAAAAGGCCTAGAAAGCTGGTATTTGCCGCAAAGAAACAGCACCAAGTCTGTGTCTAACGCTGCATGTAACTGCTCGCCTGTGGTTCAATAGCATCCAAAAGAAATCAAAGTAGCTCCTACCTCAAACCCGACCTTACGTCGGGTTTTTCGTATCCAGCAGGTAAGCATTGCACTGACTGACGCTTGTTGCAGTTAGGTGTCAACGGGTTACCACTGTTGCGCCTAGGCGCTAAAGACCAACACAATACACACCAAAGTCATCGTCTTTTCACCTAAAAATAACCCTTAATTCCGTAAGGGAATAAGATATTTAGTTTTCATCTAATGACTCACAGCAACAGTTGATCTCATTCACGTTTCGTTTTTCGGGCCTCTCTATAATCAGCCTCGATTTCAACTATTAATGATGATGACCTATGAACACAGAAGAAAACAAGAGCGGTCAAGCTCGCGTTGTAATGACAAGTGTTATCGCTGTATCAGCGCTGATTTTCGTTTCTCAGTTTATTATTGGCACCCAAAAAATTGATATGGGATTCGCCACCATTTCCATACTCCCTATGCTGTTTGCCGTCATGCTTGGTATGGCTCTATCAGTGAATTGGACCAAAACAAAAATCAAAGCATGGGGCAAGGTCTTTACTGCTAAAGAAGAAGGTTTCTGCGGCAAAATGGTGGGTTACTGCCTGCTGGTTCTTGGCACCCAATATGCGGGAATGATCATCCCTAACCTGGACATGATCATCGATGCTGGCGTACCTCTCCTTTTCCAAGAGTTGGGCAACCTACTTCCTATCCTCATTGCCGTTCCGCTCGCTGTTAAGTTCGGCTTTGGCCGCAAAACCATTGGCGCATGTTCATCAATCAGCCGCGAGCCTTCCATTGCGGTGGTTCAAGGTAAATTTGGCACAGGTAGTCCTGAGTACGTTGGCGTATTGGCGATTTACTTGTGTGGTTCGGTTATCGGTACCTTGTGGTTCAGCGTACTAGGCAGTATTGCCCCACTTACAGGTCTTCACCCACTCGCACTGGCTGCAGGTTCAGGCGTGGGTAGTGGCTCAATGCTGAGTGCTGCATCTGGCGCATTGGTTTCGGGTCTGGAGCCTGAAATGGCGAAGCAAGTACTGAGTATTGCTGCTGCATCGAACCTACTTTCTTCTGTACTTGGCGCACTGTCACTGACCTTCTTGGGTCTACCGCTCGCTGAGTTCGTTTACAAAATCTGCAACAAAGGTAAATAAGCCATGAAAGTCATTCTGAATGATATGAAGCTGGTCTCTCTCGCGATTGTACTAGCTGGTTTTACCCAGTTCCTGACTAACGGCACAGCACCACTAGAAATGGTAAACAGCTTTATTGCCATGTCTGTGATTGTTTTCTTATCACTCGTGGCAAAGAAGTTTATTCCGTCGTCGCTACCCACGTTTGCCTACGCAACCATTATCGGCATTTTAATCTGTCTGCCTGACACCGTTATCCGTACTTACTTCCTTGAGTCAGTCGGTAAGATCCAATTCCTATCAGTGTGTGTGCCACTGCTAGCATTTGCAGGTCTGTCTGTGGGCGGTCAAATGGAAGAACTGAAGAAGATGTCTTGGAAGGTTATCGTTATCTTCCTTATCGTCGCCACTTGCTGTTTCTTTGGCGCGTCGATGATTGCGCAGATCGGCTTTGAAATGAAAGGAATCATCTAATGTCAGCGAAATACAGCCAATTTAATCTAGACAGCAAACTGCTCGAACTACACGCTTTCAGCGTGAACACTCGCCGTGATTTGCACCAGATCCCAGAAGCATCAGGCCAAGAATTTAAAACCACCGCATACTGCCAAGCGTTGATGACTGAGCTCGGCTACGCACTTACCACGTACGAAGGTTTTACCGGCTTTATCGCTGACCTGACTATCGACGAGAGCTTGGGTCGAGTGGCTTTCCGTGCTGACATGGATGCACTGGAAATGGACGACATGACAGAGAACGACTACCGCTCTCAGCATGATGGCCGTTCACACAACTGTGGTCACGACACCCACATGGCAATCATTCTGACCACCGCTAAGTATCTGTCAGAAAACAAGGATTCACTGAAACACAACGTTCGCTTTGTGTTCCAAATGGCGGAAGAAGACATGCGTGTTCCAGGCGCCAGTAAAATGGTAGAGCTTGGTTGCATGGAAGGTGTTGCAGAAGTGTATGCCCTGCATAACGACGCGGCACTCGAATACGGCATGGTAAAAATCAACAACGGCATTATGTCGTCTTACGGTTCTGCGTGGACACTGGATGTTCACGGCGTCTCTGCACATGGTTCAACCCCACAGAAAGGCCTAGATGCGATCCGCGAAGCGAGCCGCATCATTATGGACATGGATTACATCGTTGCGAAACGTACCAATCCATTCAGCCCTGCGGTATTTGGTTGTGGCATGTTCAATGGCGGCAGTATTCCTAACGCTATCCCTGACTATGTGCAAGCACGAGGCACCATTCGTGCCATGGATGCAGAAACCGATCAGATCCTGAAAGACAGCTTTGGCAGCATCGTGAAAGAAAGCGAAATCCGTGGTTTCAAAACCACCATGGTTTGTGAAGGCTATCCTGCGGTGATTAACCACGCCGATGCGTATCAGCGTGTTATCGATGCAGCGCGTGACACCGTGCCTGCAGACCGCCTAGATCCAAACGGCAATCCAATGACGGGCTCTGAAGATTTCAGTCTTATGGTCAACGCGGCTGAAAACCAAAAAGGTGCAATGTTCTTCCTAGGTAGCGGCAACAAAGAAGCTGGCATTTGTAACTACCTGCATGCTAACCCTTACTATGTTGATGATGATTTCCTTCTTGTGGGTGCTCAGATCTTTATTCGTATCGCCTGTTCATAACACCAAAATCGTTATGGTACTGGCTGCGTAAAGAAAGGTTTCGCTGATAAAAAGAAACACAAATAAAAAGAAGGCCTGATGTCTCCATCAGGCCTTCTTCATTTTTTCACCCGCTAAGGCTGTCTAAATCTCAGCAAAGGCTCAAACGTTTTTAACACACATGACGTGGTAAATGCCGTCGTGCAACTCAGTACCTTCCGTCTCCTTCTCGAAGCCAGGGAACTCTTCATCCCACACTTCTAGACTCTTAAGGTACTTGATCTGCGGGCTTGTCTCATCGCCAAAGCTTTCTCCAGACATCAACATTGGGATACCCGGTGGATACGGGATAACCGCATTTGCTGCTACACGTCCAACCAATTGAGACGATGGCACCATTTCAACATTATCAGCAACAATCGCTTCAAATGCTGCATGAGGTGTCATCACCGCTTCAGGTAAGGTTTCATACGCTGCATTGAGCACTTCACCAGGATTATGTTGTTTCAGGTAGCCGAAAATTTTATCGCCTAGCTCTTTCAAACCCATATTTCCGTAAAAATCAGGGAAATCAGCAACCAGATCTGGCAATGCTTCTTCGAGCGGTGTGTTGTCATCATAATGGCGTTTAAACGCCATTAAAGTGTTAACCAAGGTTGCCCATTTACCTTTGGTAATACCCATAGAGAACAGGAACATCACTTGGAAATCCGTAGTACGGGTTGGCACGATACCAAAGCGACCAAGGTACAAGGTCACCAAGGCTGCTGGGACACCTGCATCAAGGAGATGACCATCATCACCCATACCTGGGGCGAGAATGCTGACCTTGATCGGATCGAGCATGCACCAATCGGCTGGCATATCTTTGAAGCCGTGCCAATTGTCATTCGGGTGCATGACCCATGCGTCTTGGTTTTCGCACAATAGGTCAGCTGGTGCATCTTCAAATGCGTAACTCTGCCCTGATACAGGATCCTTGACTGTTTCCGCATTCCACGGTTTGAAGAACCAATCACCGTCTTGATTAAACTCACGATTGAGTCGACCCATCGCTTGACGGAAATCCACCGCTTCACGGATTACTTCCAGCGTCAAAGAGTGTCCGCGGTTGCCGTCCATCATGGACGCTGCGATATCATTCGAGGCGCAGATTGCGTACAAAGGGGATGTCGTAGCATGCATCATATAGGCTTGGTTGAATCGTTCGAAACTGATCGCGCCTTTACCGTTACGGACATGCAGGAACGAAGCCTGAGAGAGTGCATTCAATAGTTTATGCGTTGAATGCGTTGCAAACACCGTTGGCCCATCAGGGTCTTCAACAGGATCGCCGCGCATAGCGAAGTGATCTTCATAAATAGGGTTGAAGCGCGCATAACCATACCATGCTTCATCGAAGTGAATACGATCACTACTCTCTGCAAGAATGTCCTGTGCTTTTTTAGCGTTGTAGCAAAGCCCATCGTAAGTACAGTTCGTGAGAACGGCATACACCGCGCGTTGGTCGGCATAATCTTTGGTCAATGGTTCCGCTTTTGCGCGTTGCTGCAATACGCTCTTCGACAATTGATCCGGAAAGATAGGTCCTATAATTCCGTACCGATTACGTGTTGGCACCAGATAAACGGGTCTAGCACCGGAAATCATGAGCCCCTGCTCGATAGATTTGTGACAGTTACGGTCACAAATGACCAAGTCGTTCGCTTTCATACAAGCTGACATGATGGTGCGGTTAGAACCCGATGTCCCGGTCACCAGCGAGTAAGATTGGTGCGCGCCAAACACACGTGCAGCATAACGTTCACTTTCACCAAATGAACCCGTATGGTCAAGCAAAGAGCCTAAACTGCCGCGTTCGATCCCCATGTCTGTGCGAAACAGACCTTCACCGTAGTAATTATAAAACCGCTGACCTGCTGGCGTTTTAGTGAAGCCCACGCCACCTTGGTGCCCAGGGGCTGCCCACGAATACTCATGAATATCATCATAATTCATCAATGCTGCCATCAGTGGCGGCAGAAGCTGTGCGCGATAACGAGTGATTGCGGCCACTGCACGGCCTGCAATGAAATCGGGCGTATCTTCAAGGATCCATGCGAACTCATCAACATTCTCCATCATCTCGCGAGTGACATGAAGAGTGATTTTTTTACGCTCCGCTAGCAAGAAAACCGGAACGTTTTGCTGTCTTTTGTTTAACTTTTCGATGAGCACATAGAAACGCTCATTCTCTTCGCTTTGAGAGCCGCTCATGGCCGATGTCAGCATGAGACAATCTAGCGCTGTGTTTGAATTAATCATGGAGTAACAATCATCGAAACTGTTTGCGACCATGACTCGGGCACCACTGTTTTCGAGTTCAGCAATCAGCCTTTCAATAGCGTTGCCGACGACACCCTCTCTATGGGCCTCTTCTAGAATCAATACGTTAAATTTCTTTCCATAGGTTTTCATAGCCCTGCTCCGGCACTGTACTTGAAGAAGAGTTGACTCAATTGTCGTTAAGACATCTTCAACATAGAAGAGCGCGGGATAAGACAAAGTCGCAAAATAGACATTTTAAGTAAAAAGGTGAATAACAGCTTTTTGGGCATGGTCAGTTCAGAAATCTAGCACGCGATTGAACCTGAACGATCCGAAAAGAAATTATCCTCCCAATCGTTTTATCGCTGATCTGTCTTGTAAAAGAATCAATTTGTCATGATGACAACATCTACTTTCAATTCGACGGTAATCACGTTTTCACATGGTTTCTAACTCAGTTCTCGTTAACGTAGCAATGCTATGACCGTCCGAAAAATGATTAGAAAATAGAGTGTTACCGTATTTCGCACCAAAAAATCACGAGGTGGAGAATTAGCATGGCATCTGAAAAAAATAAAATGGGATTGGTCGGTCTCACAACAATCGTGACCGTCAATATGATGGGGTCAGGCATCATCATGCTGCCTGCCAGTCTGGCCCAAACTGGGGCCATATCGCTGTTGTCGTGGATTGTGACTGCAATAGGCGCAATGTGTATTGCCTATGCTTTTGCTAAATGCGGCATGTACTGCAATAGAGATGGAGGGATGTCTGCATATGCTGATGAAGCACATGGAAAGTCAGCATTCTTCATTGCGTCATACACTTACTACGTCTGTTTGGTTATCAGTGCAGTAGCAATTGCCGTGTCTGCGGCAGGTTATTTGGTGCCCTTCTTTCCTTGGATCAAAACAACCCCTTATCACACTTTTATTGCTGTCGTGGGCATCCTTGTTGTCACTATGGTTGCTAATTTTTGGGGTCCAAAGCTCACCGGTCAAATCTCAGCCGTAACGGTCTGGGGGATTATCATCCCAGTGGTAGGTCTATCTGTCGCAGGTTGGTTTTGGTTTGAGCCTAAGGTGTTTGCAGAAGCGTGGAACCCCCACCAAGATACGACGGTCACCGCGATATCTTCCGGTATAGCGTTAACCCTCTGGGCCTTTTTGGGCATTGAATCAGCAGGGGCAAACTCTGGGGCGGTAGAAAACCCCAAAAAGAATGTCCCCTTAGCCTGTATGCTCGCCACCAGCTTTACAGCCATCGTTTACATTGCATCAACGTCGGTTATTCAGGGCATTATTCCCAATGAAGAATTGGCAAAATCTGATGCCCCGTTTGGGCTTGTCTACACCTACATGTTTAATGAAACAGTTGGACAAGTTATTACTGCCCTTGCGGTGATCGCATGTATTGGTTCATTGCTTGGTTGGCAATTTACCAATGCCCAAGTGTCAAAGGCTGCAGCAGATATTCGTCTTTTCCCTAAAATCTTTGGTGAAGTAAGCAAATCAAATGCCCCTATCAAAGGCATGTTGATCATGTTGGGTTTAGAGCTCGTACTCGCCATCATGACGATTTCGCCAAACTTGGTCAGTCAATTCAATATCCTGCTAAATCTGGCCGTGTTTATTAATATGGTGCCTTACATCTTGTCGCTCACTGGGCTTGAAGTCATTCTGCGCAAGCAAAATTTAAGTGCTAAAGAATACAAAACTGGGGCGGCTATCGGGACTTTCGCTGTCATCTACAGCATCTACGGTGTGTATGCCTGTGGTCAATCTGCCGTATTCTATGGCGCAATATTGACGCTGATTGGTTACATTTTCTATGGCTTTATTGCTGCGCGCGACACCAAAGATGGTTCAGTCGCCTAGGAGGTGCATTATGAATGACATGGCAAACCTCACTAAAACCAGTACACGATTGGCATTATTGAGCCTGTCGTTATTTCTGATGAGTGGCGTTGTTTCTGCGTACGCAGCGGAAGAAGTGGATGTGAGCGAAGTGGTTGAAGTGGAATCCGGCCCAATGACGGCAATCGAAGTTATCATTGGAAAACGAATTCCTGATACCGTAATAGAAGGCGAGCGACCGCCGCATGTTTATCGGCCCCGCACCCCGATCTTTCATCACCATCATCCTGAAAATGAGCCGGTTCCACCTAAGATCACCAAGCATTTGCTTGTCGACCATCCGGAACTGAACAACAATCAGGGAAGGATCATCCGTACCCCGCCAGGCAGCGGTTCTACGGATTCAAACACAGGTGATAGCTCGAATAACTAACGTTTTACGCGCTATGGTCACTAGATGACTATCTAATAAAAAACGCCAGCGTCTAACCGCTGGCGTTTTGTTTCTTGAAATGGCTTTTCATTATCGATGTTTCTGCTCGCTAACAGTAACAACTCGCTAGCCTTTCGCGGCTAGGTTTCGTTATCAGTAAACGGGCAATTCAAGGCCTTCAAACAACTTATCGACCTTCTCGCTACTGTTTTGCATCAACACACTTTCCATCAATATCTTGGTTAAGTGCGGCGAGAACGACAACAAGAAATCATACATATAGTTTTGCAGCAAAATATCTTTAGAAAAGCAGATCCATGCGCTAGATGGCTCAAACAAATGATCAAGGTTGATGTATGTCAGCCCGGTATTTTCGATGTCTCGAGCCGCTAACGTAGAAACGATACCAATACCAAAACCGAGCTGGACATATCGTTTGATGACATCGGCATCCATCACCGTCATAAAGTAGTTCGGAGAAATACCAAGACGGCCAAAGGCTTCATCTTGCGTTCTGCGCCCTGTTGAGCCCGGTTCGTAACTCAAGATAGGATATTCCGCCAATTGCTTTAATGTTGGCTTGCGTACATGCGCAAGAGGGTGCTCATCCGGTACCACCAGCCCCAACGTCCAAAGGTACGCTGGCAACACAATCAAATCGTTATCCGCCCCCACATCGTGGGCAACAATTGAAAAGTCAGAATGCCCTTTACTGATAATCCCTTTGGTTTGCAAAGGCAGAGTCGGATGCAGATGGAAATTGATATTTGGGTACTTTTGCGTGAAGTAAGAAACACTGTTTGGCAGTAAATATCGAGCTATCGTGTGCGTGGTGTAAATATTCAGTGTGCCGACACTGGGATCAAGATGCTCATTCGCCAGCGCCTTTATTTTTTGCTCAAGTGCCAGCATACGCTCAACTTGCTCGAGAATTTGCTCACCAATTGGTGTCACACCACTTAAATTTTTACCACGTCGCTCAAAAATCCGAACACCCAATTCTTTTTCTAACAACCCGACTTGTTTACTCACACCCGGTTGCGTCGTGAACATCGACTGCGATGCAGCGGACACGTTTAAATTGTTGTCCTTTATCGCTTTTAGATATTTGAGCTGTTGAAGTTTCAATCCCTTACCTCACACAAAGACATTCGCTTTAGATCTTAAATTTATAAGAGCCGTCTATTTTAAACAAGCAGCATCCCCTAAAAATGATCTATTTATGGCAAATATTTCGCTTTTCATGACTAGATCCGGCATTAAAAAGCCCGTATTTCACGGGCTTCAAATCTGTTAGTAGCAAAAAGTATCGATGCCTTTATTCAAAATTGTCGAGAATGCAGTCACTCGCTTGCTCAATTAAATCCAGTGCATGTTCAAAACCGCGCTTACCGCCAAAGTAAGGATCAGGAATTTCATTTAATTCGCACTTACCATGGCTGAGAAACAGAGATACTTTATGACGATACTCAGGCGGACAAATATCGATTAAATCAGCCAGATTCGCTTTATCGGCGGCAAGGATCAGATCAAAGCGTTCAAAATCTGCGACTTCAACCTGACGTGATGAAATACCCGAAAAGTCATATCCCCTCGCCTCCCCAGCTTCACGACTGCGAGGATCTGGCTTTGCGCCAGTGTGGTATCCAATAGTCCCAGCCGAATCGACAATCACATTTAAACCACGAGCCGTCGCTTTGGCCCTTAAAACTGCTTCTCCAGTAGGAGATCGGCATATATTGCCCATACAAACGACAAGAATTTTCGGTTTATTATCATTGCTTACAGACATTGGCACTCCATTCCTTCATCACGTTGCAAACACTGTAACGAATGCAGGAACAGAGCGCAAAATCGCACATGAACCTATGTTAGAAATTTTGATCCAAGAATGTACCAAATGTCGCCCAAGAACGCGTGTCTGCTGCCTCACGATAACGTGGGGATTCAAACACCGTAAAGGCATGTGGCGCCCCTGAATATACTTCTATCAAATAAGGGACTTTTGCTGTCTCCAGTTGCACAGAAAGATCGGCGACATCCGTCATCGGGATCCCTGTATCAGCCCCCCCATGCGCTATAAAAATCGGTGCCGTATTTTCAGGATAACTTTGCTGGGCTGGCGTTTTTAGCCCACCGTGAAATGTCGCATACCCATTAACGCCTGCAGCCTTGCCAGAACGTGCGAGTTCTAGTGTTGCGGCTCCGCCAAAGCAATAGCCCGCCACCACCACCTCTTCGACACCCATTTCACGCGCCTTTTCCAGGCCCGCTATAATGAGCGTGCGCATTTTTTCCCTATCTTTGTAGAGCTTTCCTGTTTCGGCTTTTTTCGCGTTAGTATCAACAGGGCGATTACCTTTGCCATAAAGATCAACCGCAAATGCGTTGTAGCCCATTTCGGACAGCATGTTTACGCGCTTTTGCTCGTATTCTGTCAAGCCATCCCAATCGTGAATAAGTATCACCGACCCTTTGGGTGTCCCCTGTGCTTGTGCGTAATAGCCTTCCAATTCCACGCCATCAGATTGATAATCAACACTCTGGCCCGCAAACGCATTAAACGATAATCCCAATATCACCAGTGCTAGTCGTTTCATCTCTCGATCCTCCGTGTGTGCCCACATTCAAGCTTAGTTGTTCAGTTTCCGTACGAAGCAGAGAAACAAAGCGTTCAGTTACATAAGACATCATTTACAACCGACAGCATTTCAACACTTCCAAATACGGTGAGGTTTGTTATGTTGTGATCCAAATTTCGAGGGTGCTCATACTGTTTGAGCCAAATGAAAAACCGACGATTTAAGAAAGGAATGCAGAATGAGCGACGAGCGCTACAAAGCCCGACAACAAAAAGTGAAAGAGAAAGTGGACGAGCGTGTTGCTGCTGCACAAATAGAAAAGGGCTTGCTGCTGGTGATTACAGGTAACGGCAAAGGCAAATCGACCTCAGGTTTTGGCATGATCACTCGCGCGACAGGCCATGGTCAAAAATGTGGCGTGGCACAATTTATCAAAGGCACATGGGAATGCGGCGAACGTAATCTGCTGCAAAAATGTGGCGTTGAGTTCCATGTGATGGCAACAGGATTTACCTGGGATACACAAGATAAAGAAAATGACACCCGCGTTGCTCAAGAAATTTGGGCTGAGTGCAAACGCATGCTGGCTGACCCAAGCTACGATGTGGTCTTGCTTGACGAAATGACTTACATGGTGACGTATGGCTATATCGACCTTGATGAGGTCGTGACGGCATTGGAAAACCGCCCAAGCGAGCAGTCTGTGGTTATCACAGGCAGAGCAGCACACCGAACGCTAACTGATATGGCAGATACCGTATCAGAAGTTCGAAACGTGAAACACGCTTTCGATTCAGGCGTTAAAGTGCGCAAAGGCATCGACTGGTAACACAAAAAAATCACTAAAGAAAACGCCCCGCAAAATGCGGGGCGTTTTCATGTGAATCCAAACCTGTTTAGCGGGTTCGTTGACCACTAACTGTTGATCATTATTTCGTCATATCAACCAATTCATCACGATAGCAGTCGAATTCATTGCAAAGCAAAGCATCAATGCTCTGCTCGCCTAACAGTCGCATCCAAAGGGCAGGTATCTGTCTTGGTAGCAATGGGCCGGGATCTAATTGCTCCGGCTCAACTAACTGCCAAACCTGTTGATCACTCTTTTTCGCCATCACAAAACGGAAAGGATGATACATCGCCATGCCCAAACGAAGGTCGGTCACCGTCAGTTTATCCCCCTCTTGTTTGAACTGAACAAAACCACGACTAAATGCATTGAATTGTGACAGCAGCTCGGGCTCACTCGGAAACGGCCATTCTCCTCGAACCATTGGCATCCAATCAATGGTTGGGTCTTCATCATGTAATGACGCTAACCCTTCCCAATATTTGTCATCATCAAGCACCACCACACGCCACAACACAGTATTGAATGGCGTTGGTGAAATAAACACAGGTTGACCTTCCAGATGCGTGCCCGCCACGTTCTCTTCGACGCGATCTTGGATTTGCCCAAGCGCAACTAACGACCACATCAAATAAAGGCTTGATAGCGCCAAACCTGCCCCACACAGCTTGGCTGCACGGCTTCGCCAGATAAACGCGGCCAACACCGGAACAAGCAGTGGCAAGGTATAAAGGGGATCGATGATGAATACGCTGGAAATCGCAACAGGTGCAACATCTAACGGCCAGAATAGTTGCGTACCGTAAGAGGTAAAAGAATCCAAGAGAGGATGGGTAATCAACGCCGCCGAGATGAGTGTCAGCAATTGTACGAAAGGCCATGACGAGGCAAAGAATCGCTTCCAAACCAGAGTAAGCAGCAGCGCAAATGGGAACAACACAAACAGGGAGTGGCTAAAGCCTCGATGCTTGATCATGTTGGAAACAGGATCACCATAGTCCAGCAGCACATCCAGATCAGGAAGTGTTCCCAGAGCTGCCCCTGCTATCAGTACTTTCGGTGTGCACCGCTTGCCTGCGACTAAGCCTGCAACTGCAGCGCCTAAAGCTGCTTGAGAGATTGAATCCATTGCCGCTGATATTCCTTGTTGTTTTGGTTTTCGGGAACAGAACCCACGATTCTAGCGATCCCTACCGATAGTGAAAGTCATTCCGTGCGATGAAACCGTTAATTATTGTGTCGCCTCAAAATTTCTGCGTTACGGCTCTCAACATCATCACCATACATTCTGTAGCTTTATATTGGTGTCACCTTAAATCACCCTATGGAGGATTCAATACGATGCCAGGAAAAGTTTCGGATTACATGACGCGAAAGCTGATCACCGTCAGCGCAGAGATGGGCGTGCGTGAAGCATACTTTCTTATGCGAGATAGCGAAATTCGCCATTTACCTGTCACCAAAGATAAACAACTGGTCGGTATTATCAGCGATAGACAGTTACGTCGTCCAAACTGGGCCGATGAGGCACCCGATATTGAACACCCCTACCTTCTGTCAGACGACCTGACCGTTGGTGATGTAATGATTAAAGATGTGATCACTTGCAGAACGTACGAAACGCTGTCGAAAGCCAATCAAGCATTGCTAGATCACAATGTTGGGGCGCTGCCCGTTTTGGATAAAACCGACGAGCTCGTGGGTATCCTTTCTGCTGTTGATTTACTGACAGCATTGCAAGATCTCTTAAAACGAGAAAAAAGCCTCAAGAAGAAGCATGCCTAAGTCACACCGCGCTTTGCGAAACAACAGTGATCAATATGAATCTAAAAAAGAAGCCGCATCATGCGGCTTCTTTTTTGATTAACTTAATAGATCAAACAGATAGATTGACAACAAGCATTAGTTAAACAGACCTTTTAACAGTTTGTCTGCCGCCTGCTTCACTTTGTCGTCTCCTGCTTTATCACCCAACAGTTTTTCCAAACCACGCTGAGCTTCTTTGCGCACTTTGTCTTCTAATACCTTGTTGTTGGTCAGCAATGCTTTAACGTCAAGGTTATAGCTAGGCGCTTGCCAAGTGCCACCAATTTCGACAGGTATGGTGACATCTTTTAGCTCATCGATATCTTTACCACCTTGTCCTTTGCTGGTACCGACAACAGAAACAAACACGTCAAAATCTAGATTTTCTTTGACCAAGTTTGTTTGACCTTCACTGCGGATACGCAATGCTGGTGCTTCCATCTTCATATTGCGGGTCGAAGCAATGCCTTTGCCGAGGTTGAACGTGGCGGTTAATCCGCTGAAATCTGTTTTACGAGTTTCTTCAACGTAGTCTGCACGTTTACCTTTTAATGCTGCTTTGGCTTCACGGATCATTTCTGGGATGTTGATGCCGTCAACTGAACCATCAGCAAAGTCGATAGCAACCGTACCGGCAATGCCCGTGCGAAGACGTTTGTCTGACAAGCCAACACCATTGACGTTAACATCAATACTGCCTCGACCAGATAACATGTCTTCATTGGCGGCATCCATCAGCAATGGTTGAACATTGATGTTCTTAATACCTTTCGTGACGTTATAACGCGCAGGTGACGCGGTTGCATCCAATGAACCCTGTGCCGCTATCGTGCCGCCATAAAGCTTGGCATCAAATTGACTCAGCGTCACTTTGCCGCGATTCACTGCAAACGTTGTGATCACATCGCTGACTTTGACGTTGTTTGCCACAAATTGGTCAATCGCAATTTTGCCTGCTACATCCAGCCCTTTCAGGGCTGACAAATCCGGCTCGACATCACTCAATGGGGCTTTCTGTCCGGTTGGAGCTTGCTCACCTGAACCAGATTCTGAAGGTTTGCTCGGTGTTGAATCTGTAGGTTTAGCTGCCGCTTGCTTGTTACCCAGAAATGCATCGACATTAATGATTGGACTATGCAGTTCAAAACGCACGGCAGGAATATCGGCCAAAGCAACCGACGCACTGCCATCGACCACCAGCTCATCAAGGTTGGCAACAAGCTGACTTAGCGTCAGTTTTTGTGCTTTGTTATCAAAGACTGCATCACCTTTTAGTCCGATTTTCATTTCTGGACGTGGCAGCGTTGAACCTGCCAGCGTCGTGGCAATATCAATACCAGAGGCACGGATAATTTCGATGGCTTTATCAACCGTCACAGTGACCTTGCCTGATGTATCAAACGCCAAGTCACTCGCCTGACCTTTAGCGGAGAACTCAATGGCAGCTGGCATCGCCAAAGCCACTTGATCCGCAGTAAGCGAAACGCTTTCCAGTTTCATGCTCGCATCATCTAACGTCGCCGAGAGCGAAAGCTTGCGAAGCTGAGAGTCCATCACCACTTTTTCCAACATGGCTTCGGTACTGCCCTTGGCCGTGAACGCCATCGCATTTTGCTTACCTTCAACATTAAACTCTACGGGTACCCAAAGACCCATTTCCAGCTTTCCAACATTCAGATTCAGCTTACTGATTTCACTCACAGCATGAGTTTGGTCATCGCGCACAATAGCGCTGGCATCGACCAAATCTACACCACCAATTGCGATCGTCCATGCGGTTGCTGTTCCAGTGTCTTCGACTGGTTCAGAAGCAGAAGAAGATGCAGGCTCGTGAGCAGCCGTGTCCGTGTCTTTTTGCGCGGGTTGTGCTTCCCCCGTTAAACCGTCGAGGTTACTTTTGCCATTCGGCAACGTTTGAATGAATACATGCGCGCCATACAGAGTGACCACACCAATATCGAGAGTGTCGGACATGAGTGGCATCACGGCGACTGACATCTCCGCGCGATCAAGTTTGAGCATATCTGGCTCGGCAAACCCTTGTGGGTTCTTAAAGGCTAACTTTTCGACCGATAAGCCTAGGCTTGGCCAAAAGCGCCAGCTCATGTCACCGTCGATCACCAGTTCGCGACCCGTTGCTTTTTTGACTTCATCAGCAATCAGCGGCTTAAAATCATTGGGGTTAATAACAGCAACAAGCACGCCTATCGCTATTACTACCAACAGCACCAGTCCAAAAAGGATATAGAGTAGCTTTTTCATGATGACAATCAGTTCCTTGTGAGATGCATTTTAAATAACAGTAAAAGCCTAACGAATTATGAAGCAAAATGCTGCATCACATATTCTCGTTTCCGCTTTTTCGCATGATAAAACGCGTAAAATCAATCTTAGTGAAGCCATGAAGCCACAGAACCCAGCTGATCTTGGTGGTTCACGTTTGTCATTTACGATTGGAGGGGCACAGCGCGGTAGCAGGGTTTGAAAACTCGATGCATTCTATCCGTTGAATACCCAAACGATCGGCTTAAAGTCACATTTGTCCGGCGCATTGGCACAGAGTCGTGTCATTACGTTTATCTCAGTAACAGATAGCAAAAAGCCGGACTTCGCCGGCTTCTTGATTATGATTTTAGCAGTTTCGCAATGTGTGCTTTCAGCACATCAATAGCAATGCGGTTCTTGCCGCCGCGTGGGACAATAATGTCCGCATACTGTTTGGAGGGCTCAATGAACTGCATGAACATCGGACGCACTGTCTTCTGATACTGAGCCAGCACAGATTCCATGGTACGGCCTCTTTCTGCCACATCACGCTTAACGCGACGCAGCAAACAAATATCTAATGGGGTATCCATAAAGATGCTTGCATGCATCAACTCACGAAGACGAGGGTCTGTCAGCAACAAAATCCCTTCCAAAATGATCACCTTCTTTGGCGTCAACGTGGTGGTCTCATTCAGCCGAGTATGCTCACCATAACTATATTGTGGCACTTCTACCGCTTTACCTTCCATGAGGGTTTGAAGGTGTTTACAAAGTAGATCATGGTCAAGCGCTTGCGGATGGTCATAGTTTGTTTTAACACGATCTTCCATGCTTAGGTGGCTTTGATCGCGATAGTAGCGGTCTTCCGTGATAACACCGATCTGATGATCGCCGACTTTTTCCTTTAATTCCTGATAAATGGTGCTGGCGATCAGACTTTTACCGGATGCAGATGCGCCTGCAATACCGATAATGACACATTGGTTGTTGTCACTCATATATGAATACCCGGAAGTTTGGCGAGAAATAAACCGCCTGATTATAGGGAGTTGGATGCACGGACGCCATCTAAATATGTGATGAACATCTCAATTAAAAGTAATCCGCACAATGTTTCATCAACTCTCAAGTGATTTGCGCATCAATTCACTCTTTATTTACAGCCCTAATCCTTCAAGGTGGTAATCGAAATCTGCTCTGCGATGGGCTCACCGCTCCAGTAAAGATGGCACGCGATTCTTAGTGCAAGTTGACGATATACCGCTGCATGCTCACTTTCAGGCTTCGAAACGACAGTCGGACACCCGGCATCGATGTCTTCGCGAATACTCATGTGTAGTGGCACTTGTGCGAGTATCGACAAGTCGAGGTTCTTCGCCATCTTTTCAGCACCGCCCTGACCGAATATCGCTTCGTGATGCCCACATTGACTACAAATGTGATAACTCATGTTCTCGATAACACCGAGCACCGGAACCGCCACTTTATCAAACATGGTCACGCCTTTAATCGCATCCGCTAATGCCAGATCCTGAGGCGTTGTCACCACCACAGCCCCCGTGATAGGGAATTGCTGCGCCATACTTAGCGCAATATCGCCGGTACCCGGTGGCATATCCACCACCAGATAATCCAAATCAGGCCAACGCGTTTCATTCACCAACTGCGCAAACGCTTTAGATGCCATAGGGCCACGCCAGACCATGGCGTTTTCGTCGGGCACGAGATAGCCAATAGAATTGCTAAACAGACCATGCGCTTCAACGGGTTCCATATTCTTGCCATCCAGCGTGACTGGCTGCTTCCCCTTTGTACCTAGCATAATAGGTACAGATGGGCCGTAAATATCTGCGTCCAAGATGCCGACTTTCGCACCCTGTGCGCTCAGTGCCAATGCAAGGTTCACTGAAGTCGTCGATTTCCCCACCCCGCCTTTTGCAGAACTGACAACAATCACGTTCTTCACACCCTTTATCGGGGATTTATCACCGGCCTTCAGTGGAACAACGCGCTGTTGAATCGAGATAGGAGGAATCACATGCCCATTGGCTTTTTGCGCTTCTAACCAAGCGTTTAGTTCAGCAATCAGGTCTTTGGCAGCAAAGGGGAAAGTCAGCGTCACCTCTCCCTGTTTTGATTCGGTCACAATACCGGCGTGGCTAGCCCAGTCGGGGATCAAAGCGGGGTGTTGAAACTGGTTAAGCAAAGCAATGACGTCAGACATATCAATCCCTCTATAATATTGTTACGACCCCCACTCAAGGCAGTCGCGTTCTCCGTGTTCGAAGCGTAATTCATTCGTGTTCGTTGTTAGCCTAATGAAATTCAAACCAAATCGCACGGTTTTCGTCGCTTAAACCTACTGCCGTTCTGTCGCATTCAAACCGCCTCTTTAGAAGCGGCAAACTTAATGTGCGCTAGGCATTCCAACGTGTATCAGGTAATATTTGCGCCATTCTTTCGATTCATTTATCAAAAGCGAACTAACTAAATTATGGCTGCAAACCAACGTAAAATTCTGGTTACCTGTGCCCTGCCTTACGCGAATGGCTCTATCCATTTAGGTCATATGCTTGAGCATATTCAGGCAGACGTATGGGTGCGTTATCAGCGCCTACGTGGCAACATTGTCAACTTCATTTGTGCCGACGATGCACACGGTACTCCAATCATGCTGAAAGCACAGCAATTGGGTATTGAACCGGAAGCCATGATTGCGGCAATGCAGAAAGAGCATGAAACAGACTTCGCAGGCTTTGACATCAGTTTTGACAACTACCATAGCACTCACAGTGACGAAAACCGTGAGCTGGCTTCGTACATCTATACTGAGCTGAAAAACAAAGGTTTCATCAACAGTCGCACCATTTCGCAACTGTTCGATCCTGAAAAAGAAATGTTCCTGCCTGATCGTTTCGTTAAAGGCACCTGTCCGAAATGTGGCGCTGAAGATCAGTACGGTGACAACTGCGACAACTGCGGTGAAACCTACAGCCCAACCGATTTGATCAATCCAAAATCAGCGGTTAGCGGCGCAACCCCAGTCATGAAAGACTCGGTACATTTCTTCTTCGACTTGCCGCAATTCGCAGACATGTTGAAAGCATGGACCACTTCTGGTGCGCTACAAGACGAAACCGCCAACAAAATGGCTGAGTGGTTTGAAACGGGCTTACAACAGTGGGATATCTCACGCGATGCCCCTTACTTCGGTTTCGAAATCCCAGGTGAACCTGGTAAATATTTCTACGTTTGGCTAGACGCACCAATTGGTTACATGGGTTCGTTCAAGAACTACTGTGACAAAAATAGCAACGTGGACTTTGACGAATATTGGAAGAAAGACAGCACCACAGAGCTGTATCACTTCATCGGTAAAGACATTGTCTATTTCCACAGCCTTTTCTGGCCAGCGATGCTTGAAGGCTCAGGTTTCCGTAAACCAACCAATGTGTTCGTTCATGGTTACGTGACAGTGAATGGCGCCAAAATGTCTAAATCAAAAGGAACGTTCGTGAAAGCGAGCACCTATTTGAAGCATTTGGATCCAGAGTGTCTGCGCTACTACTACACAGCAAAACTCAATAACCGTATTGATGACCTAGATTTAAATCTGGACGATTTCGTTCAGCGCGTAAACTCAGACATCGTGAACAAAGTGGTTAACCTTGCTTCACGTAACGCGGGCTTCATTGCCAAACGTTTCGACGGTAAGTTATCAGCAGAATGCGCAGAGCCTGAGCTTTACGCTGAGTTTGCTGGTGCAGTAGAACGCATCGGTGACATGTACGAGAAACGTGAGTTTAGCCGTGCAGTCCGTGAAATCATGGCGCTGGCTGACAAAGCGAATCAGTACGTTGATGAAAAAGCGCCATGGGTTGTCGCGAAAGAAGAAGGCAAAGATGCCGAGCTTCAAGCGATATGCTCTATGGGCATTAACTTGTTCCGTGTGCTGATGGCATACCTGAAACCTGTCATGCCTGAGCTAGCGTTGCGTACTGAAGCATTCTTGAATGAAACACTGACATGGGAAGGCATCGCACAACCGCTGACTGACCATACCGTCAGCCCGTTCAAAGCGCTGTTCAGTCGTATCGATCCAAAGCATGTAGAAGCGATGGTAGAAACTTCAAAAGAAGATGCTGCAGCAGAGAAAGCGCTCGCGGAAAAAGCAGAGGCTGCAAAAGCAAAAAGCCCGCTAGCAGACGAGCCTATCGCAGCTGAAATCGAGTTTGATGACTTTGCCAAAGTAGACCTTCGTATCGCAAAAATCATCTCGTGTGAATCAGTGCCTAAAGCGGATAAATTGCTGAAATTCCAACTGGACCTTGGTGGAGAAACACGCCAAGTATTCTCTGGTATCAAATCTGCGTATAACCCTGAAGATTTGGTCGGTAAATACACCGTCGTTGTTGCTAATCTTAAACCACGCAAAATGAAGTTCGGTATGTCAGAAGGTATGATTTTGGCTGCTGGCCCTGGTGGTAAAGACTTGTGGCTCCTTGAACCACATGAAGGTGCACAAGCTGGTATGCGTGTGATGTAACCACACCGTCATTTGTCACGAATACAAAAGACAAAAGAAGAGGGAGCCAGTTTGGCTCCCTCTTCTTTATCTGTCATATCGCTTGATTAAGTAATAAGAACAAAGCGTTCTATATCCAAGTAATACCAATCGGAATAAGTAAACCGTCATAAATTTGCGCGGAAAAATCGTCAAGAGCAAGGAAGAGATTGCAGTAACTGGTTATTCTACTAATAAAATCTCTGACGCAACTATTGTCGATTTTAACCAGTAAGAATGACTGAATACTTATTTCGATTGGTACAACCTTACAAGTCGATTTGTCTATTTCTTCACACACTTATTGCACCGTATTGGTTCAAAGATGCATCAGCGATGTACAATAAACAGCCACGCTGAGCCTAAGGTATTGTTTTTATTGATATCAACAATTGGCATATCCCCTGCAGTATCTGTACAGGCTCTCAATGTGAGGAAAAAGATATGTCACTACTACGCGCAATTACCCCAACTTGGTTAGTACAGCTAAGTAAAAGCGTCTCAAGTACCAAAGAGACCCGTCGAGAACATTACCGCTCACAGATCAACAGTCTTCGCTCTTTATTGTGGATGCTGCACGAACACAATACACGCTATGTTCGCTGCCCTCAGTCGCCACAAGCATCTAAAGCAAGAGATGAGATACGCGAGTTTTGTGAAGAGTTGCAAACGTCTTGCAACAATCCTCAGCGTCCTCTTTTTCGCGTTTTGAGTGCTAGGATGGAGCAGGCTCTTTCGTCACTGCCCAGCCAGTCAAAGGCAGGTTGGTATGCGATACATCACCGCACTTCTGACCACCTTATTTATATCATCGATGAAATTGCTCGTTCATACATTGCAGAGAGCAAACATGATGCAATGTATGAAGAGTATCAGGCATTTTGGCAAACATGGATTGATACCAAAGAGTCTCAGCTGCGCTTTGAGCAAGCCACGATGCGCTTGATTGAAGGTAAAACCGCGGCATGGCAATCTGTCAGCTTACAAAGTCGAATTCTGCAAAAGCGCCTGTATCAACTGTCGCTGATATCCAGCGCTGAAGCGTCGCTTGCTTTTGACCGTATCGACAGCCGTTTTGACTCGGTGATTGGTTCTGAAAATGGGGATATTCCAGCGTCTTCTTTGGTCAAAATCTCCCAGGATCTTAGTGTTGTATTGCTCCACCTTTTTGATCGTGAACTCACGATACGCACCGACGATGCCTTGGTAGAAAAGATGCACGAAGCGAAGAACACAATGCATACATTACCAAGCCCACGCCAAACTGCGTAATTCTCACTATCCTTTGGCGGCGACGACTGAATCAACAGAAACAAAAAAAGGCCAGCAATGCTGGCCTTTAAATTCTTTAACAAAAGTCCCGCTAAGATGTACGACGGAACTGCATCACTAATCGCTTCTGATCACCCAGCGCATCAAACAAATTTTGCGCTTCCACCACAGATTCTCGAGCAATATTAATGGTTTCCTGGGACAGCTCTGAGACCGACTGAATGTTACCATTCATTTCGTTAGACACAGCAGCCTGTTCTTGCACCGCAGTCGCGATTTGATGGTTTCGGTCGTTAATGTCTGTGACTAGCTCTTGTGAACGACGAAGTACATCCCCCGCTTGCTCTGCGCTAGCGACACAATCTTCTGACAAGGTTGTTCCTCGTTCCATCGCATCAACAGCCAGTTGCGTACCGTTTTGGATTTTCGAGATAACATCTTGGATCTCTGATGTCGATTCTTGCGTACGCTGAGCCAGTGCCCGCACTTCATCAGCAACCACCGCAAAGCCCCGACCTTGCTCACCGGCACGTGCCGCTTCGATCGCAGCGTTCAATGCCAACAAGTTGGTCTGTTCTGCAATTCCTTGAATCACGTCCGACACAGCACCAATTCGCTTGCCGTGCTCTTCAAGTTCAGAAATAACACTGGATGCAGAACTAAGCTGCTTCGCAAGATTCTGAATCGCGTCGACAGTTTTACCAACGGTTTCCATACCCGCTAACGTCGCATCTTGGGCTTCGGTCGCTGCATCAGAGGCACTTTGCGTGTTACCCGACATGTCATTTGCAGTCGCTGACATTTCATTGATTGCCGCGGCTATTTGATCGGTCTCAGCATTTTGTCTATCAAGGTTATCCGCCGTCCTTTGACCATTGCCTTTCGCTGTATTCGCAGCATCAAGAACCTGATCACTACCGTCCATGATTCGACCGACCACAGCATTCAATTCAGCTGCACGCATTTTTAATGCGAGCTCTATTTCTGACACATCATCAATCGCCCCATTATAGATATACTCCATCAATGGGTTGTCATAGGCTTCTCTCGCTAGCTTGGTAACGCTTTCCAACCGACGAGTCAGCATGAAAACAGCCACCATCGAAAAGACCAATTGCACGGCAACTGACGCGGCGAAACCAGCAAAGAAACCCGCAGCCCCCGCTAAAATAGCCCCAGGAACAAACCACATGGCGGCTCGCTGCCAAAGGCGAGTACGTGGCATTTTCAATGCCGATGGTGTCTTACCGGCTAGGAGAAGTGGGTAAACTTTTTCTGCGCGATCAACAGCTATTCGATCAGGTACCATACGCACAGACTGGAATTCCACAATCTGGCCATTTTGTTTGATGGGGGAAGCAAACGCGTTGACCCAATAGTGATCACCATTTTGGGAACGGTTTTTCACCATGCCCATCCACGACTGACCATTTTTTATGAAGTCCCACATGTTCTGGAATGCTGCTGGGGGCATTGATGGATGGCGAACCATATTATGGGGTTGCCCAATCAACTCTTCTTGAGTATATCCAGCGACTTCGCAGAACTCTTTACTTACATATTTAATGATACCGCGCGTGTCGGTGGTAGAGAGCAGGTTGTAATCAGCAGGAAAGCGTATTTCCTTGTCTGTTACCGGATTGTTGACTCGCATACAACGCTACCTTTTTTGTGAGTGATACATATCTCTAATAAGTAATATTAGTCCAATAATTTGGAATGAAATGAGAAGGTTGCGCCTAATTGATGACTTACGTCGTCGTTGAAGTGATAGTGTTTATTTTTCAATCATTTAAAAAATTCCATGTCAGGGAAATTTGTTTACATCAATTCCATAGAACATGTGATTGCATGGGAAAATAAGGAAACAGTGCCCAAGCCAAAAGACATTTTATTGAATAGCAAAATGGAGATATAAAAAAACCGGCAATGATATGCCGGCCTTCTAAATAGCTATATTAATCAGCCAATCTGAGTCAAACCACCCATATATGGGCGCAGCACTTCTGGTACTTCAATTCGACCATCTTCTAACTGATAATTCTCTAGAATCGCAACCATGGTGCGACCAACCGCCAAACCTGAACCATTCAACGTATGAAGCAGTTCTGGCTTCTTCTCTGCTTTGCGACGGAAACGCGCTTGCATGCGGCGAGCTTGGAAGTCAGTCATGTTTGAACATGATGAAATCTCGCGATACGTGTTTTGAGCAGGAACCCAGACTTCTAAGTCATATGTTTTCGCAGCACCAAAGCCCATATCACCTGTACACAGGATCACTTTACGATAAGGCAAGTTCAGAAGCTGAAGAACTTTCTCAGCATGACCCGTTAGTTCTTCCAGTGCCGCCATTGAATCTTCTGGCTTCACGATTTGAACCAACTCAACTTTGTCAAATTGGTGCATGCGGATCAAACCGCGTGTATCACGACCATAAGAGCCCGCTTCAGAACGGAAACACGGTGTATGTGCTGTCATTCGAATTGGCAAATCTGCTTCGTCAACAATCGTATCGCGTACCATGTTAGTCAGCGGCACTTCAGCAGTTGGGATCAGCGACATGCCAACGCCTTCTTCTGTCGCTGGCTGAGTATGGAACAGGTCTTCACCAAACTTAGGTAGCTGGCCCGTACCGAACAAGCTATCTGCATTTACCAAATACGGCACATACATTTCTGTGTAGCCGTGCTCAGTAGTATGAAGATCAAGCATGAATTGTGCGATGGCACGGTGCAAACGTGCCATCTGTCCTTTCATGACGATGAAGCGAGAACCTGACAGTTTCACGGCACTTGCGAAATCAAGGCCACCAGACATTTCGCCCAGATCAACGTGATCTTTCACTTCAAAATCGTAAGTTTTAGGTTCGCCCCAAACAGAAATTTCAACGTTTTCAGACTCATCTTTACCAACAGGCACAGCATCATCTGCAACGTTTGGTACCATTTGTACAATCGTATTCAGTTCATTTTGAAGCTCAGACAATTCCGCTTTTGCTTTGTTTAGCTCATCGCCTAAGTTTTCAACTTCCGCCAGCAAAGGCTGGATATCTTCGCCTTTCGCCTTCGCCTGACCAATGGACTTAGAACGCGAATTACGCTCAGCCTGCAGCTCTTCAGTGCGAACTTGTAGCGATTTACGCTTTTCTTCTAAGTCGCGAAGTGTGTCAACGTCAAGCTTAAAGCCACGACGCGCTAGCTTTTCAGCGGTTGCGTCCAACTCGGTACGAAGTAGTTTAGAATCCAGCATGTTAATCCTGTGAATCGTTATCTAACAGTGCCTGAAAAATTTAACGCTGCCACGCACTACTATGACAACGCCAATATGAAAGGTGCTTAGCCCACTATTTGATGATATTACCATTGAAAATAGAGGGTATTAATTGGCTTAAACAATACCCAAAATACCCTCTTTTTCCTAGCGTTTTTGCGGGCTATTTACATCTAACTGGTCAAGAAATGCCAACTTCTCAGCGATTTTAATTTCAAGGCCACGATTTACGGGTTGGTAGTATCGCGTACCTTTCATTTCTTGAGGGAAATAGCTCTCACCAGCCGCGTAAGCATTTGGCTCATCATGGGCGTAGCGGTACCCTTCACCGTAACCCAAGTCTTTCATTAAATTCGTGGGGGCATTACGCAGATGGTTGGGTACTTCATAGTCTGGGTGCATTTTGGCATCTGACAGGGCTTGTTTCCAGGCCGTGTATACCGCATTGCTTTTCGGAGCGCAGGCCAAATAAACCGTCGCTTGTGCAATGGCTCGCTCGCCTTCCGACGGACCCACGCGCGTGAAACAATCCCACGCACTGATGGCAATTTGCATCGCTCTTGGGTCGGCATTCCCTATGTCTTCCGAGGCTATCGCTAGCAAACGTCTTGCCACGTATAGAGGATCACCACCTGCAGTAATAATTCGCGCATACCAATACAATGCAGCGTCAGGATCAGAGCCTCGGACAGATTTATGAAACGCCGAAATCAAGTCGTACCAAAGATCGCCTTTGTTATCGAACCTTGCAACTTTTTCACCTGCCACTTCTGCCAACAGCTCTAGCGTGATGAGCTTGTCGCCTTTGTCATCCGCTTCTGCCATATCAGACAACATTTCAAGGTAGTTGAGCGTCATCCGCGCATCACCCGAGGTAAAGTTGGCCAACTGTTCTTTAACATCTGACGGAAAACTCAATTTTTCATTGCCCAAGCCACGGGTTTTGTCCGTCAGGGCTTGTTCAATGACTTCAAGAATATCTTCTTTGTCGAGCGACTTGAGTTTGTAAACCCGTGCACGCGAAAGCAGTGCATTATTCAGTTCAAACGAAGGGTTTTCCGTTGTTGCACCAATAAAGGTGACGGTGCCATCTTCTATATGTGGCAGAAATGCATCTTGCTGGCTTTTGTTAAAGCGATGCACCTCATCAACAAACAGTATGGTCCTGCGCCCAACCAGCTTGCTTTCTTTGGCCTTATCAATCGCAATACGTATGTCTTTAACCCCAGAGGTCACAGCCGAAACACGCTCGATTTCAGCATCGGCATAACCCGCAGCGACTTCCGCTAACGTGGTTTTCCCGGTGCCTGGCGGTCCCCATAAAATCATGGAATGCAGTTGACCGCTTTCGAGTGCGCGACGCAACGGTTTACCTTCGCTTAAAAGGTGTTTTTGGCCAATGTATTCGGAAAGGTTGGTCGGCCGCATACGGGCAGCGAGGGGGCGAAAATCGTCCGCAAATTCCAGACTGAAATTACTCACAAACAGGACTCTCGGTTAGGGGTTGCAAGGTGTTAACTTAGCATGGCTAAGGCAAACACCTCACTCAATAATAAAAATGCGATTGAGTGCAAAAGGCGCTAAGAGGACCAGCGCCTGTCGAGATTATTGACGTTGATCGTCCAGCTCTACGCCTTCAGGAACAGTAAAGCTGAAAAGTGAAGCACTTGGCGACACATTCTTGATATTTTCAAGCTCAAAACGACTGGTTTGGCCATCTTGTTCTACAACAGCAAACTCTGTGATACGCCCATCGGTGCGCACATCGACGATAAACTCACCCAGATTACTGGCTTGCTTTGGCGACAAAACGAAAGTATCTCCGTCTTGCTTCACGTTGTAATTGTTCCAGTCTTTCGGGTCATTACGCGTTAGCAGAACAAACGGTGTTTGCGACGTTGCATCTTCCAACCACATGGCAGTGACTTGCTCAATAAACGGGCTGTAGTACCACAAGGTTTTACCGTCTGAAACAAGGATGTTTTCATCCGGTCGCACCGTTTCCCAGTTGAACAAGTTAGGACGTTTCATGGCAAGTTTGCCTTCGCCTTCACTGATCAGCTCTCCTTCAGGGCTCGTCACTCTCTGCTCGAAGCTAGCCGTAAAGTTGTTTAATTTACCTAAGCGAGTGTTTAATTCTTGCTGGGGTGTTGCAAATACTGCTGGCGCTACCAGCAGTAAGGACATCAACATCTTTCTCATTCTATTTTTCCAATCAATCTCTTGGCGGTGGTGGCGGAGCCAACACCTCTCGATTTGAATTATGGCCTGGTGCGCTGACAATGCCCTGCACTTCCAGTTGTTCTACGATTCGCGCAGCACGGTTGTAACCAATTTTAAAGCGACGCTGTACGCCAGAGACTGACGCACGGCGAGATTCAGTCACAAATTCAACCACCTGATCGAACAGTTGATCCAACTCTTCACCACCTTCGGCAGCTTCGCCCGGTAACAAGCCTTCTGAGCCTTGGTCACCATTGGTAATGTCGGTAATGTATTGCGGTTTACCCCGTGCTTTCCAGTTACTCACAACACGGTGAACTTCATCATCATTGACGAAAGCACCATGGACACGTGCTGGATGGTTCGAGCCGTTTGGCATAAAGAGCATGTCACCCATACCCAGCAATGATTCAGCGCCACCTTGGTCAAGAATGGTGCGTGAGTCAGTTTTGGTTGATACCGTAAAGGCCACACGTGTTGGAATATTGGCTTTGATAAGACCCGTGATCACATCCACTGACGGGCGCTGCGTAGCCAACACAAGGTGAATACCTGCGGCACGCGCTTTTTGCGCCAGACGAGCAATTAGCTCTTCGACCTTCTTGCCCACAACCATCATCAGATCAGCGAACTCATCGACAATCACAACGATATAAGGCAGTTTTTCCAGTGAAGGCGCCGTCTCGTCCATGCTGTCACCCGGACTCCACAGTGGATCGGGAATAGGATGATTGGCATCAGCAGCTTCTTTCACTTTTTCGTTGAAGCCACCGATGTTTCTCACACCGAGCATAGACATGAGTTTGTAGCGGCGTTCCATCTCGGCCACACACCAACGCAACGCGTTGCCCGCGTCTTTCATGTCAGTAACCACTTCGGTTAGCAGATGCGGGATACCTTCATAGACGGACAATTCGAGCATTTTCGGGTCAATCATGATGAAGCGAACATCTTCTGGGCCCGCTTTGTACAACATGCTGACGATCATGACATTCACACCGACCGATTTACCTGAACCTGTGGTACCTGCCACCAGCATGTGAGGCGCTTTGGCAAGATCAGTCACAATCGCTTCGCCTGCAATATCTTTACCCAATACCACAGAAAGCGGTGATTTCGACGATTGGAAGCGCTCGCTCGCCACCACATCTGACATAAACACAGTTTCACGACTGGTGTTCGGTAACTCTAGACCGATATAGGGTTTGCCTGGGATCACATCGACTACACGCACGGCGCTCGTCGAAAGAGAGCGGGCGATGTCTTTTGATAGTCCCATGATGCGGCTGACTTTGACGCCTGGTGCAAGTTCTAATTCGAAACGTGTGATAACTGGGCCTGGGAATATACCCATCACGGTCACTTTAATCTTGTACTCTTCCAATCGCGTTTCGATAAGACGCGCTTGGTACTGAAGTTCTTCGTCTGTTGCCCGTGTCGCGGTGTTACGCGGCGGGTCCAACAAATCAAGGGTTGGCAGAGGTTCTTTAGGTCTGGGTACGTTCGGCTCATCTTTGACCAAGAATGGGTGTAACGCACCAGCGGCATTCTTCTGAGCTTCACGGATAGTCTGCTGGAATGGGTCTTCATCATCAGGGATCACGGACATGGCTTGTGCCCTATCTAGTTCTGATAGACCATCTGTGTTGCCAATAGCGACGTCAGGACGAGACTCGTCGTTAAGTTCGACAACATCGACATTCATCGACGTTCCTTCCGCTGTCTCGGCTTCAATAGCACTCTCACCAAGATCAACAGGCGGTGTTTCAACTATCGATTCAGAAGGCGTAGGTGCATCCATCATCAAGGCATCGACGTCACCGCTAGGCTGAACAGATGTCTCCACGTCATCATTGCTGATGTCGTCATGACTAACTTCAACGTCAGCGTTATTATCAACAACGCTTTCAAAGACCGGAGCTGGTGACGGGGCAATCACAACCTCAGGGCTGGATTCCATCGTCATGCTTGGTTCTTTACGTTCGACAATCACTGGTGCTGGTGAATGGATTACTGGCATGCCACTGCGCGCACTTGAATCAACCGGTTCATTCACACGTTGGACTTTGCTCAGCGCTGCAATGTCTACCAGCTCACGCTGGTCGCCATCTCTCGTTGGATCAGCAAACAGTGGATCAGACACGTCGACATTTGTTGTATCTATCGTGGCACCCAATGTTTGAGGTTTATCACCGCGAATACGATTCACAACCCATGTGATAGAAGAGAGGGTTTTCTCCCCCAGCGTATCGACGATGGTTAACCATGATATACCTGTAAACAAGGTAAAACCGGCCGCCCACAGAAACATCAATATCAGTGTGGAACCTAGTAGGTTAAACAACGGCAAAGAGAGTGCCGTCAGTACATCACCCACAACGCCACCGGAAGAAAAATACCAGAAGTCATCGAAATTCAGATCTGCCAACGCGGTACTCGTTAATAGAAGCAGAGCAACACCCAAGATTTTGGTGGCCAAGATGGTGTAGTTCAGTGGCTCCGATTCGCCACGACGACGAAATACAACCCAACCACCAAGAAGAAGCAAGAATGGCATGGGATACGCCAACGTACCCAGCGCAAAGAAAAACGTGTCTGCAACCCATGCGCCTGTACTGCCTGCTGCGTTTTGCACCGGTCCATCCCAAGCGGTCTGTGACCATGAAGGATCGGAGGAGTCGTAACTAAGAAGGGACACTAACATGAACACAGCAGACAAGAGCGCGAGAATAAGTGCGCTTTCTTTTAAACGTTGTTTCCCGTTTAAACGACGTGAGGTGTCTGTCTGTTTCTGCTCCTGACGCAAGAAGAACTCCATTATCACCTATCTTTCTAAATTTAAGCCCCAAAATGGACGCGATGGCTTTGTAATTATTCATTATTTGCCGAAGACACGAAGGAAGAAATAGCCTTATTTCCTCTTTCAACGCCCTTTACTTGCAAAAGTGTACACCAAACAAAAAAACAAACCGAGCAGCAAGCTACTCGGTTTATCGAATATAACACTAATGTCAGCCCTCTTTGTTTGAGGGATGTGAGCTTTTTAACGCGTTTTGATGACCAAATGGTTAGTTTGCTTCACTTCTTCCATGACGACATACGTACGAGTGTCGTTCACACCTGGCAGACGAAGTAACGTCTCACCCAAAAGTTTACGATACGCCGACATGTCCGATACGCGGGTTTTAAGCAAATAGTCGAAATCGCCCGATACCAAATGACACTCCTGGATATCTTCGAGCTGCTGAACGGCCTTGTTAAACTGTTCGAACACATCCGGTGCACCACGGTTAAGTGTGATTTCTACAAATACCAACAGTGATGCATCGAGGAACTGAGGGTTCAACAACGCAGTGTAACCACTGATATAACCTTGTCTTTCTAGGCGACGAACGCGCTCAAGACAGGGTGTTGGCGACAGTCCTACTCGCTTAGACAGTTCAACGTTTGATACGCGACCATCTTTTTGAAGCTCATTAAGGATATTTCTGTCAATGCGATCCAATTCCTTGGAGGGTTTCTTTTTGGCGTCAACCATTTTTTATTCCACCTTCTTACGTCCTTGCAATGTAAAATGCCATTTTCATTAACATAACTTATATTTTTAGCATCAAATCTGGCTTTCCGCGAACTATACTAGCTCTAAATACAATAATACTACAAAACAACAGCTAATAACTCTATAAAGAAGCGAGGAATCAGGATGATCATTGGTGTACCTAAAGAGATTAAGAACCACGAGTATCGAGTCGGCATGGTTCCTGCCAGCGTACGCGAGCTTGTTTCCCGTGGCCACGCTGTGTACGTCCAGTCACAGGCAGGCATGGGCATTGGCTTTAGCGATGACGATTACATCAATGCTGGTGCTTCTATTCTTCCAAGCGCAGAAGAAGTGTTTGCCACTGCTGAAATGATTGTCAAAGTTAAAGAGCCGCAGGCCGTTGAACGAGCCTTACTTCGCGAAGGGCAAATTTTGTTTACCTATTTGCACCTTGCACCAGATTTTCCACAGACACAAGACCTTATCAAGAGCAAAGCTGTCTGTATAGCCTATGAAACCGTAACAGATTCTAAAGGTCGACTACCACTTTTGGCGCCGATGTCAGAAGTCGCTGGTCGCATGTCGATTCAGGCAGGTGCACAGGCACTAGAAAAATCTCGTGGTGGCGCAGGAATGCTTCTAGGCGGCGTACCAGGCGTAGAACCCGCGAAAATTGTGGTCTTGGGTGGTGGCGTTGTTGGCTCCAATGCAGCGCGTATGGCAGTGGGTATGCGCGCTGATGTTTCCATCTTAGATCGCAACATTGATACGCTAAGATCATTAGATGAAGAGTTTCAGGGACGCGCGAAAGTACTCTATTCCACAGAAGAAATTCTTGAAAAACACGTTCTCGCCGCAGATTTGGTCATCGGAGCAGTGCTAATTCCCGGTGCAGCAGCACCAAAATTGGTGACGGCCGATCACATCGCAAGAATGAAACCGGGCTCTGCCGTTGTCGACGTTGCGATTGACCAAGGTGGTTGTTTCGAGACTTCGCATGCAACAACCCACGCTGATCCGACATATATCGTGGACGATGTCGTTCATTATTGCGTAGCAAACATGCCAGGAGCCGTAGCACGAACTTCTACCTTTGCATTGAATAACGCTACCTTGCCCTACATTGTGAAACTGGCAAATATGGGGTATCGAGATGCACTGCTTAGTGATGAAGGTCTGCTGAAAGGTCTAAATGTGATTAACGGCAACGTCACCATCAAAGAAGTTGCAGAAGCCTTTGATCTCGATTACCTCGATCCAAGAGTTGCGCTCGCATAATCTTCAAGTAATAACAGATAACACAATTCCATGAAGGGCACCGCAAGGTGCTCTTTCTTTAGCAACACATTTTCCCTACAATCTCTCTCATTACATAACACTCAATCCATCCGGAGAAATAATGAGCAACGTAAAGCATTCAAGCCTTCTTATCTTAGGTTCAGGTCCTGCAGGTTACACCGCTGCAGTCTATGCTGCGCGCGCTAACCTTACGCCAGTCATGGTGACAGGGATGCAACAGGGCGGTCAGCTAACGACCACCACAGAGGTCGAGAACTGGCCAGGGGATGCTGAAGGGTTAACTGGTCCCGCTCTGATGGAGCGCATGAAAGAGCATGCGGAAAAATTTGATACCGAAATCATTTTCGATCACATCAATGAAACCGATCTGACTCAGCGTCCTTTTCGCCTAAAAGGCGACAGTGCCGAATACACCTGTGATGCACTCATCATTGCAACCGGCGCTTCTGCTCAATACTTGGGTATGGAGTCTGAGGAAAAATTCAAAGGTCGCGGCGTTTCAGCGTGCGCAACGTGTGATGGCTTCTTTTATCGCAATCAAAAAGTCGCGGTCATCGGTGGTGGTAACACGGCAGTTGAAGAAGCACTGTACTTGTCTAATATTGCTTCTGAAGTACACCTTATTCACCGTCGTGACACTTTCCGTGCCGAAAAGATCTTGGTTAGTCGCCTGATGGATAAAGTCGAGAACGGTAACATTACTCTTCACACCGATCGTGTCCTTGACGAAGTCTTGGGTGACGACATGGGCGTGACTGGCGTTCGAATCAAAGAAACCCAATCTGACGTAACGCAAGATCTGGAAGTCATGGGCTTGTTCGTGGCCATTGGCCATAAACCAAATACCAGCATCTTTGAAGGCCAACTGGACATGCACAATGGTTACATCAAAGTGCAATCAGGCCTTGAAGGCAACGCGACTCAAACCAGCGTTGACGGTGTTTTTGCGGCGGGTGACGTCATGGATCACATCTATCGCCAAGCCATCACCTCTGCAGGTACAGGTTGCATGGCTGCACTGGATGCAGAACGCTTCCTTGATGCGTTAGAAAGCAATAAGTAATTCGCGTTTCTAGGCCCATTTATGGGCCTATATTTTTGCCAATTTAGCCTTCCTTTACTCCAAGGCAACCATTGAGATTGCATCACTGAAGTCATGCTCAAGTGCCGTGGAATAATAAAACCAAGAAGTACTATGGATAAAAAGAAACAACGCTCGCTTGTCCAGTGGCTCAAAGGGCAAAGTAAGCTTGGCAAAACCTGGCTCATCGCAGCGATTGGCTTGGCATTTCTGTCTGGTCTTTTTTTGATCGCCCAAGCCGCATTACTTGCCAATATTCTTCACGAACTCATCATAGAGAAAACCGACAAATCCGATATTTGGCTTTCTTTCGTCGGATTGGCGATCATTGTTTGTCTTCGTGCAGTTTGCAGTTGGGGTAAAGAACAAGCCGGCTATCGCGCAGGGGAAGCCGTGCGTCTTCACGTTCGTCATCTTATTCTTGATAAGCTCCAGACACTGGGACCTGCAACTATCCAAGGTAAACCTGCCGGTTCTTGGGCAAGCTTGGTGCTAGAGCAAGTCGAAGATATGCAAGATTTCTTTGCGCGTTATTTACCGCAAATGGCAATCGCAGGTCTCATACCTTTTGTCATCCTGCTCGTCGTCTTCCCCCTTAACTGGGCCGCTGGGCTTATCTTCATGCTTACAGCGCCATTAGTGCCGTTTTTCATGGCACTGGTTGGTATGGGAGCTGCTGACGCAAACCGACGCAACTTTAAGGCACTACAACGCCTTTCTGGCCACTTTTATGATCGTCTACGAGGTCTCGCTACCATCAGACTATTTGATCAGGCTGAAGCTGAAAGTAACTATCTCAAGGTCGCCTCTGAAGATTTTCGCAAACGCACAATGGAAGTATTGCGCTTGGCGTTTCTCTCATCAGCAGTACTAGAGTTCTTTACATCACTGTCCATTGCTATCACGGCTGTTTACTTTGGTTTTAGTTACATTGGCGAGCTGAATTTCGGTCACTATGGCTTAGGCATTTCACTGTTTGTTGGTGTTTTCGTTCTGGTTCTCGCCCCTGAGTTTTACCAGCCTTTGCGCGATCTCGGTACGTATTACCACGCGAAAGCGCAAGCGATTGGTGCAGCAGAATCTATTGTTAATTTCCTCGATGCCGAGCCAGAGCATCAAGCATCAGGTACAGCAAAAATCCCCGCAAATATCGTGGCAATCAAAGCAACAGATCTTGAAGTACTCAGTCCTGATGGCGTGATATTGGCCGGCCCGCTTAGCTTTGACATCAAAGCTGGCGAGCGCGTGGCTTTAGTTGGCCAAAGCGGAGCCGGTAAAACCAGCCTTATTAACGCCCTACTTGGCTTTTTGCCTTATCGTGGTAGCCTGAAAATCAACGGTATAGAACTTAATCAGGCTGATTTAGCGCATTGGCGTAAACAAGTCAGCTGGGTTGGTCAAAACCCTCAACTTTTCCATGGCAGTATCAAGGACAATATCTGTCTTCCTGCACCATTGGCGACCGATGATCAGATCCAACGTGCAACAAAAGCCGCCTATGCTGATGAGTTCATTCAACACCTTGACCAAGGCTACTTGCACCACGTGGGCGATCGCGCAAGTGGTTTGTCCGTCGGCCAAGCGCAACGTATTGCGGTGGCACGTGCGCTGCTACAAAATGGTCAGTTCTGGTTATTAGATGAACCGACAGCGAGTCTTGATGCGTCGAGCGAGCGATTAGTGATGGACAGTCTGAACAAAGCCACGAAAGACACCACCACATTGCTCGTGAGCCATCGTATCGATCAGCTTGGTACCACAGATAACATTTTGGTGATGAGCAAAGGTAAGTTGGTACAACAAGGCCCATTTGAAGCGCTTAAACACGAAGGTACATTTGCTGAAATGATCCAAGCGGTTGACCGGAGTGACCTTGATGCGTGATCTCATTCCTTTTCTTAAACTCTACAAAAAGCATTGGTTTGGTTTGCTGTTAGGCATGCTACTTTCGTTTGCGACCCTGGCCTCTGCGATCAGTCTACTCACTCTGTCCGGTTGGTTTATTGCCGCGTCGGCGGTAGCGGGACTTGCGGCGGCGAGCAATTTTAATTACATGTTACCCGCTGCGGGTGTTCGTGGTTTTTCGATTGCACGTACTGCTGGGCGATGGGGCGAACGCGTTGTCAGCCACAACGCCACATTCAAACTGCTCGCAGATCTTCGTATTTTCTTCTTCGACAAACTCACACCGCTGATCCCTGGCAAAATGGGTAATTTACGTGATGCCGATATTCTCAATCGATTGGTTGCCGATGTGGATGCGATGGACCATGTCTATCTTCGCCTTATCAGCCCATTGTTTGTCGGCGTGCTCGGCATATTTTGTGTTAGCGGCTTCCTATATTGGTTCGATCCAAAACTGGGACTCACGCTCGGTGTGATTCTTCTGTCGCTCATGTTAATACTGCCCGTGGTGTTTTACCGTCTTGGTGCCCCACATGGGGAAGAAATTACACGTGCAAAGTCTGATCTTCGAATTTCACTCGTTGATTGGCTCCAAGGGCACGCTGAACTGCAAATCTTTGGTGCAGCAGATAGGTTCCGCGAACGCGCGCATGATGCTGAAAAGCGGCTACTTGGCGCGCAACGTCAAATGGCAGGCGTGACGGGTTTAGCGAATGGGATATTGCTCGCCGCAAATGGATTAACCTTGGTGTTGATGCTTTGGATAGCTGCTGATGGTGTAGGCGGGAACTTCCCGAACCCGATGGTGGCGATGGTGGCGTTTACGACGATGGCAAGCTTTGAGTTGATGATGCCCGTTGCCGGCGCATTCCAGTATTTAAGCCAAACAATGACCTCTGCTAAACGATTGAACGAGATCATCGAAGCAACGCCTGAAACTCAATTCGACCCAATGGGTTACAACAATACGGCTAAGGGGCAAATTGAGTTCCAAGACGTAAGCTATTCTTACCATTGCGCAGATAAGCCTGCGGTTGATTCCGTATCGCTTACCATCAAAGTCGGTGAGAAAGTGGCGCTGCTTGGTCGCACCGGGTGTGGTAAGTCAACCCTGCTGCAGCTCCTCACACGCTCTTGGGACCCCTCACAAGGAACGGTTAGCATAGATGGTCAACCTCTAACTGCGTGGCGTGAGTCGGCGCTTAGAGCGTCCATCGCTGTTGTTAGCCAACGTGTCGACATCTTTAATGGTGCATTGCGTAACAACCTCTCTATGGCAAAGCCAACTGCAACAGACGAAGAATTGATCTCAGTGATTGAGCAAGTCGGACTTTCCGATCTTTTGGATGGTCCAGGCTTGGACGTTTGGCTTGGCGACGGAGGTCGACAATTATCAGGGGGAGAACGCCGCCGCTTAGGGATTGCGCGTGCACTATTGCGCGATGCGCCTATCTTGCTGCTGGACGAGCCAACCGAAGGGCTTGATGTCAAAACCGAGCAGCAGATTCTGTCTTTGCTTCTTGAGCATGCAAAAGGCAAAACGGTTCTGTTTATCACCCATCGCTTAGTTGGCCTCAAAGACATGGACACTGTGTGTTTAATGGATGAAGGCCGAATTATTGAGCAAGGTGACCATCAAAGCTTGAAGGCTGCCGGTGGGCGTTACACTAACCTGCTTCAACGTATTCAGTAATCGGCATGAGTTTGTATAATTAAGGGAGCCTCGGCTCCCTTTTTTGCAACCGGGAACAGGAACCCATACTAGCTATGACCATATATTTACCGCCACTGGATGACAACGACCCAGAGCTATTTCCGCCTGTGAGCAGCGCGTTGGATGATCCTGATGGACTTCTTGCCATTGGTGGTGATCTGTCACCACAACGCCTTAGGGCGGCTTATGAGCATGGAATCTTTCCATGGTTTGGCAATGAAGAACCTTATCTTTGGTGGTCACCGTCTGAGCGGGCAGTCATCGACCCGACAACGTTCGTCCCTAGCAAAAGCCTGAGGAAGTTTGCACGTAAGCAAGGCTTTCGTGTTTCGATCAATCATCGATTTGACGACGTTATCGAGCAATGCGCGCTGATCCGTGGAGCCCATCAAGTTTGGATCACGCACGAAATGCGCGAAGCCTACAAAAAACTGCATCGACTTGGTGGTGCACACAGTGTCGAAGTTTGGCAAGGTGACACATTGGTAGGCGGCTTATACGGTGTGGGAATAGGAGGACTGTTTTGCGGAGAATCTATGTTCTCCCTACAAACCAACGCATCTAAAACAGCACTTTGGCGTTTCTGCGAACACTTCAAGCAACATGGCGGCCGATTGATCGACTGCCAAATGATGACTGAGCACCTCGCCTCTTTAGGCGCACAACCTCTGCCACGTGCTGATTTCATCCAACGACTTAACCAGCTGAAACATCGCATTACTGATGCCACGCTTTTTCAGTCTCAGTGGATCAGTGGTGATCTCAATGGACAATAACACCATGGTGAAACGATCGTTTCGTGTTGGAGTCATGGCGCCGTCGTCGTGTTCCTATCTGCCGGACAGGCAAGAGTCCATCGCGGTTGTGCTAGATCCCGAACTTCACAACATGGATGGCTACAATGCCCTCATTCAGTCTGGCTTTCGCCGCAGTGGCAGCAACATCTATCGTCCTCACTGCGGTGAATGCAGTGCATGCCATTCACTGCGCGTAGACACGTTTGGTTTCACACCGTCCAAAAGCCAGAAACGTCAAATTAACCAGCTCTCTCGCCTTGATGTTCGACTTCAAGACACGTTAGATGATGAATGGTTCTCATTGTACGAACGCTACATCAACAAGCGTCATCAGCAGGGCTCTATGTATCCTGCAAACAAACATGATTTTCTTTCTTTTGTGCAAAGTGACTGGCAAGACTCAAAATTCCTTCACCTTTTTGACCAAGGGAAATTAATAGCGATTGCCGTCACGGATGTTCTGGAGCAGGGATACAGCGCTATCTACAGCTTTTTTGACCCAGACCACCCTTGGTCACTTGGCTCACTGTGCGTGTTAGCACAAATAAAAGTGGCCATAGAAAACAAAACGCCTTGGCTTTATTTAGGTTTTCAAATAGATGAATGCGATGCAATGCGTTATAAACAAAAATTCAAACCCCATCAGCGTTTTGTCGCGGGACAATGGCAACAAACTCCCTAGGGTTTAAAGTAAACATCACCCCAACGTCAATCGGCCAGAATGCCCACTTTGGCTTTCACATAATGAAGTATTTAGCCCAAACCGCAACCGATAGCCGATTTTTACTGGTCAGCCAGAGAGCAAAAGAGTAAAATTTCGGCCTTGAACTTTACAGACTTAACGAATCAAGGCATTATCTGCCAGTCAAAAATTGGCTGATTGATAGCCTAAGAGGATTAAATGGCAAAAGAAGACGTAATTGAATTGCAAGGTACCGTACTGGACACCCTGCCAAACACCATGTTTCGCGTAGAACTAGAGAACGGCCACGTAGTAACTGCTCACATCTCTGGTAAGATGCGCAAAAACTACATCCGTATCCTTACCGGTGACAAAGTTACCGTTGAAATGACGCCTTACGATCTGTCGAAGGGACGCATTATCTTCCGCGCGCGCTAATCATCACGTCTCGCGAACACGAAAAACCCGGCTTTCAGGCCGGGTTTTGTCATATTTATAATCTGTAAATCTACCTAGTTGTATCAGGCAGGTTCCATCTCATCGCTGAAGCTAAATGTCAGTGCATCGCTTTTCACGTCCACTTTCACCGTGCCACCATTGACCAGACACCCAAACAACAACTCGTTGGCCAGATTTTTCTTAACGTGTTCTTGCATCACACGAGCCATTGGACGTGCGCCCATTGACTTGTCATAGCCCTTCTCTGCTAACCAGAATTTCGCTTTGTCGGTGACTTCCAAAGACACGCCGCGAACATCCAGCTGAGCTTGCAGTTCGACCACAAATTTATCAACCACTTGAAGAATGACTTCTTTATCAAGATGATTGAACCAGATGATGTTATCGAGACGGTTACGGAACTCTGGTGAGAACATTTTCTTGATCTCAGCCATAGCATCAAGGCTATGATCTTGCTGAATCAGACCAATCGATTTACGAACCGTTTCGGTTACGCCCGCATTCGTCGTCATCACAAGGATGACATTTCGGAAATCTGCTTTTCGGCCATTGTTGTCCGTCAGCGTACCGTTATCCATCACCTGCAAAAGCAAGTTAAACACATCAGGGTGCGCTTTCTCGATTTCATCAAGCAGCACAACACTGTGAGGGTGTTTGATCACAGCATCGGTCAATAAACCGCCTTGATCGTAGCCAACATAGCCAGGAGGCGCACCAATCAAACGACTGACAGTATGACGCTCCATGTACTCAGACATATCAAAACGCTGAAGCTCAATGCCCATAGCGCGAGCCAGTTGCACCGTCACTTCGGTTTTACCTACCCCTGTCGGGCCCGCAAACAAAAATGAACCTACTGGTTTGTTTTCTGCACCCAGACCGGCTCTGCTTAGCTTAATCGCTTCACACAGCGCACCAATGGCATCGTCTTGCCCAAACACCAGCATTTTCAATTTATGCTCAAGCGATTGAAGCACTTCGCGATCCGATGAAGAAATAGACTTCTCAGGGATACGCGCCATTCTGGCGATCATGGATTCAATATCACCCACGCCTACCGTCTTCTTACGCTTGTTTGCAGGCGCCAAACGGCAGCGAGCTCCCGCTTCATCAATCACATCAATGGCTTTATCCGGCAAATGACGGTCATTAATGTATTTCGCTGATAGCTCAACTGCAGCGCGAATCGCTTTGTTGGTATATCTCACTTCGTGGTGAGCTTCGTATTTCGATTTCAGACCCATCAAAATTTTAGTGGTGTCATCAATCGAAGGCTCAATCACATCAATCTTTTGGAAGCGACGCGCAAGTGCTCGCTCTTTTTCAAAAATACTGCTGTATTCCTGATAAGTGGTCGAACCGATGCAACGAAGTTTGCCGCTAGAAAGCAGTGGCTTAATTAGGTTAGCGGCGTCTACCTGACCACCTGACGCTGCGCCAGCACCAATGATGGTATGAATTTCATCAATAAATAGTACCGCATGCTCTTCTTTTTCAAGCTGCTTCAAAATGCCTTTGAAACGCTTTTCGAAGTCGCCACGGTATTTAGTACCCGCCAACAAAGAGCCTATATCGAGCGAGTAAATGACGCAGTTTTGAATAATCTCCGGCACTTGGCCTTCAACAATCCGCCATGCTAGCCCCTCAGCAATCGCCGTCTTACCGACGCCAGCTTCACCGACGAGTAGCGGGTTGTTTTTACGGCGACGACAAAGTACTTGAATTGTTCGCTCAAGTTCTTTGTCTCGACCAATCAAAGGATCAATACCACCCACACGGGCAAGTTGGTTTAGATTTGTCGCGAAATTTTCAAGACGCTCTTCTCCACCCTCAACAGGCGCTTCTTCTGATGACAAATCAGCACCAGGCAATTCATCATCACTGCTAGAAGATTTTGTCGTGCCATGGGAAATGTAGTTAACAACATCGAGTCGGCTAATATCGTTTTTCTTCAGCAAATAGGCCGCATGGGACTCTTGTTCACTAAAGATAGCCACCAGCACATTAGCGCCACTCACTTCGCTGCGACCTGAAGATTGAACATGAAAGACAGCACGCTGAAGCACGCGCTGGAAACTCAGGGTTGGCTGAGTCTCGCGATTGTCGTCATCGACAGGGATGAGCGGTGTTGTTTGTTCAATAAATGCTTCTAGCTCTTTACGCAAAGCATCAAGGTCAGCGCGGCACGCAAGCAAAGCTTCGCGAGCAGCCACATTTTCCAGAAGCGCCAATAGCAAATGTTCCACTGTCATAAACTCATGACGTTTTTCACGTGCTCTAGCAAAAGCCCCGTTCAGGCTTGCTTCGAGTTCTTTATTTAGCATAAGGCACCTCCCTCAAATACCACATTATGGCGTGCCGGAGAAAACCAAGTTCTCCTTCTTAGGCTTTCTCCATTGTGCACAACAATGGGTGTTGATGTTCTTTTGCGTACATCATTACCTGGGCGACTTTCATCTCGGCAACTTCCGCACTGTAAACGCCACAAACAGCCTTTCCTTCGTAATGAACTGCTAACATCACTTGCGTTGCTTTCTCTATGTCCATGGTGAAAAAACGCTGCAAAATCTCTACAACAAACTCCATGGGGGTGTAATCATCATTATTCAACATCACTTTATATAAGGATGGCGGCTTTACTTTAGTTTCTTCCGCTTCTTTTACATCAGAATCCGGAACTATCCATTCGTACTTTTTGCTCATAACTGCTTACAATCTTTAAGGTAGCTCAAGTGTTCTTTACAAAACAAGGTTTTATACGTCAGGTTTGTAGATTGAGATATCAAACACAAGATTTGCTACCACTACTTAAAACGTAATCCACAGATTGTATTCCAGCAACCATAACAATGCCATGTTGCTCGAACCCTCTCACTGAAATTCACCTTGTCTCACCCAATATGAAGCGACACCACTCGCATTGCAAATTTTGCAATTCGTATGTAAGCCACGGCAGCACTACAAAGTGAACCACCTAGCATGTCAAAAATTCCATACAAAAACACATTACATCTCAATGCCTCAAAAATGACAAAATGTCTCGAGGAATATAAAGTTAATTTTCGTAATTAATGTTTCAGCATGAATTATTCACCCTAGGAATATATCTGAACTGGTGTATTTAGTCATTAAGCCACTAAAGCACACTCCCAAGTTTAAATTCATATTTTTCATAACATTATCAATACACCCCAAGAGCATAGATGTCGTCATGGTAGTGTTTTCAACTGATGGGTTTGTAAATTATACTCCTAGATCAAAGTATTACATGTAACACATGGTCGTATTAATGAAACAAATTCTACCAAAATGATACTCATATCATCCTTCCGTCACATCACTGGTTATTTTTATTAAAATGTTGTTATATAGACGTTCAGACGCTTGACTGTCTAAATCTTTCTACTAGAGTGGGAATTGAAGTAAAAACATACAGCATCAATTACGATTGAGTAACATGATTGCAAATGTTGGTTTTACTCATAGTTATGCAATTTGAATGCAAGAGGGATGTTTCGCATGGCAACTGGTACGGTTAAATGGTTTAACAATGCTAAAGGGTTTGGTTTTATCTGCCCTGATGAGGGTGATGGTGATATCTTCGCGCACTACTCAACAATCCAGATGGATGGATATCGCACTTTGAAAGCTGGTCAAACAGTGAACTATGAAGTGCAAGAGGGCCCCAAAGGCTATCACGCAAGTGAAATTGTTCCAGTAGAAAACGAAGCCCTAAAATAAAATAGTGTTGCTACAATCTTTTTGCTGCCCGAAGGTCGACATTTAAAGAGCGAACTCAAGTTCGCTCTTTTTACTTTCAAAGCCCCCTAAAACGACGCTCTCGCCATTAATCGCTCATCACCCACATCTATACCCAATATTCCCACGCTGCAGGCCTAGCGCTTCATATGAGTCTGCATATCCCAGCGTAACCTTCAATCTAGTCTTCAACGTCAGTCTGTTTACAAGAGATATTATTGCTTTCCTGTTTTGTTGATGATTTTCAACGCATATAAATCATGATGTTTTAGGGCAGCGACACGCGTTCACGCACCTATTTAAAAGCCAACAAATACTTGTTGAACACACAATCTTTAGTTGGCAAGTACACAGAGACAAAAAAACCCAGCCGAGGCTGGGTTTGTTCAATCAAAACGCTCACTCAATAAATGAATGATGGATTACATTTGATCGACCATGTCTTGTGCGAACTCAGAACACTTACGCAGTGTTGCACCGTCCATCAGACGCTCAAAGTCATAAGTCACAGTCTTGTTGCTGATCGCTTTTTCCATTGAACTGATGATGAGGTCAGCCGCTTCTGTCCAACCCATGTGGCGAAGCATCATTTCTGCAGAAAGGATCAAAGAACCAGGGTTTACTTTGTCCTGGCCTGCATACTTAGGAGCCGTACCGTGCGTTGCTTCGAACAATGCAATGCCGTCACCGATGTTTGCACCAGGTGCAATACCGATACCACCAACTTGAGCAGCCAATGCATCAGAGATGTAATCGCCGTTTAGGTTCATGGTTGCAATGACATCATACTCTGCAGGGCGCAGAAGGATTTGCTGTAGGAACGCATCAGCAATGACATCTTTAATGATAATTTCTTTGCCAGTGTTTGGGTTTTTCAGCGTCATCCATGGACCACCGTCCAACAACTCTGCACCAAACTCTTCTTTTGCTACTTCATAGCCCCAATCTTTGAAGGCACCTTCGGTGAACTTCATGATGTTGCCTTTGTGAACTAGCGTCATTGAATCACGATCGTTGTCAATCGTGTATTGAATCGCCGCGCGAACCAAACGCTTAGTGCCTTGCTCAGAAACAGGCTTGATACCGATACCACATTCTTCGTCAAAACGGATTTTCGTTGCACCCATTTCTTCTTTCAGGAATTTGATAACTTTATCGGCTTCTGCAGTACCTGCTTTAAACTCAACACCTGCGTAGATGTCTTCTGAGTTCTCACGGTAAATAACCATGTCAGTCAGTTCAGGTTGCTTCACTGGACTTGGTACACCAGAGAAGTAACGAACTGGACGAACACAAATGTACAGATCAAGCTCTTGGCGCAGTGCCACGTTCAAAGAACGAATGCCGCCGCCTACTGGCGTAGTCAGAGGGCCTTTGATTGATACTTTGTATTCACGCACAAAATCCAGTGTTTCAGTAGGCAACCACTGGTCTTCACCGTACACCTGCGTTGATTTCTCACCGGTGTAGATTTCCATCCAGGAGATCTTACGGTCACCGCCGTAAGCTTTTTCTACTGCCGCATCAACAACTTTGATCATTGCAGGGCTAACATCAATACCAATACCGTCACCCTCGATGTAAGGGATGATTGGATTGTTAGGAACGACTAATTTGCCGTTTTCAACTGCAATTTTCTCACCTGCTGGTACGACTACTTTGCTTTCCATTTAATTCTCCTAGCGTCCATTTTCTATTTAGCGCTTACCAAACAGAACAATTTGCCGTCGTGCTGCGATTTTCCCAACAGGCTGAGATTGAGCTAACAGTCTGATGTAGCACGTCAGGTAATTGTTCTGTTTGGTATAACATGCGAGCAAAAGAATACTGTAAATCATGCAACACGCCAATCACATTATTCCATGTATAATACCAAGGTCTCATTTGTTACCAGACCTGATTGACAGTACTTCATGACGTTTAAAACTACATCGAAAAGAAGCGTGAATAAGCCCGCTTCAAACCCTGATTTCCGACGCACTTCACGTCGTCGGTCCGATAAACCTGCAAGGCCAAAAGGGCCAACAAAGGTCATCATATTCAATAAACCTTTCAACACCCTGACACAATTCACCGGCGAGCCTAGTGATTCGACGTTGGCAGACTATATTTCTGTCAAAGATGTGTATGCAGCCGGCCGCTTGGACAAAGACAGCGAAGGGCTACTTGTGCTTACTAATGACGGCATTTTGCAAGCACGTCTTACTCAGCCAAAATCCAAGTCACCCAAAGTCTACTGGGTACAAGTTGAAGGCATTCCTTCAAATGAAGCAATAACACAGCTTCGTGAAGGCGTGGAACTCAATGACGGTTGGACGTTGCCAGCAGGTGTTGAAGTGATGGAAGAGCCTGAATTGTGGCCTCGAAACCCGCCCATTCGTCACCGCCCTTCCGTGCCAACCACTTGGCTTGCTATCACGTTAGAAGAAGGACGAAACCGTCAGGTTCGTCGAATGACCGCAGCCATTGGACATCCGACGTTACGTTTGGTGCGTTATCAAATGGCAGGATGGACCGTTGAAGGTCTGCAACCTGGTGAATGGCGAGAAGTTTCACCGCCTTCGCGTGAGTGAAACTGTGACTAACATCCCATCTGTAACCGCGTAAAGGATTCTGGTAAACTCTGCCACCGATTTAATTGGAGCTAGAAATTTCGTCATGTCAGATAACAGCAGCAAAAAAGTTATTGTCGGTATGTCCGGCGGCGTCGACTCCTCAGTGTCCGCCTATTTACTGAAGCAACAAGGCTATCAGGTAGAAGGCCTTTTCATGAAAAACTGGGAAGAAGACGATAACGACGAGTACTGCTCGGCAGCGGAAGATCTGGCCGATGCACAAGCCGTTTGTGACAAGCTTGGTATTGAGATGCACACCATCAACTTTGCAGCTGAATACTGGGATAACGTCTTCGAGCACTTCCTGACTGAATACAAAGCCGGGCGCACGCCAAACCCAGACATTCTTTGTAACAAAGAAATCAAGTTCAAAGCCTTCTTGGAATTTGCCGACGAAGTGCTAGAAGCTGATTACATTGCAATGGGTCACTATGTCCGCCGCACCTTCCCTACACAGGAAGGTGAAACGGCACAGATGCTTCGCGGCGTCGATAACAACAAAGACCAGAGCTACTTCTTGTATACGCTGAGCCACGAGCAAGTTGCACGCAGCCTGTTCCCTGTTGGCGAGCTAGAGAAACCGGAAGTACGCCGTATTGCAGAAGAGCAAGATCTGATCACCGCGAAGAAGAAAGATTCAACCGGTATCTGCTTTATCGGTGAGCGCAAATTCACTGACTTTTTGGCGAAATATTTACCCGCACAACCGGGTGTTATCGAAACCACTGAAGGTCAAGCAATAGGCGAACACCAAGGCTTGATGTACCACACATTGGGTCAACGTAAAGGCTTGCATATTGGCGGGCAAAAAGGCGGTGGTGGTCTAGAAGCGGCTTGGTATGTCGTTGATAAAGATGTCGAGCGTAACGTGCTTATTGTTGCACAAGGTCATGATCACCCACGTCTATTTTCAGATGGGTTGATTGCTGGTCAACTGCATTGGGTCGATCGTCATACGATGACCGAACCATTGAAGTGCACCGTAAAAACGCGATACCGCCAACAAGACATATCATGTACCATCGAGCCCATTGATGGAGACCAAATCAAAGTCATCTTTGATGAGCCGCAAGCTGCGGTAACTCCAGGTCAATCAGCGGTATTTTATTCCGGTGATGTTTGCCTAGGCGGTGGCATCATTGAGCAGCGAATTTAAGGAGCAATCGTCAGTGGCTAATACTTTATTTGATCGAACCATCGCGTTCGCAAGTATCTGTCAATCCGTCAAACTGGTGCAGGAAATATCACGTACAGGCAGCTGTGACCCAGATGCACTCAGCGCCAGCTTGAAGAGTATTATTGTCACTAACCCTGCTTCCACACTGGAGGTTTTCGGCAATGAAGAAAACCTCACAGTGGGTTTAAACACGCTCATTAGCGAACTAGATAACAGCCCTGGTGGCAGCGAACTTACGCGTTATCTCATTAACCTGCTCGCACTGGAACGTAAGCTTTCAGGCCGTCGTGATAGCCTCGCGCAATTGTCTGATCGCCTGGAAAACGTCCAGCGTCAGGTGCAACATTTTGACCTGCTTGATGATCAAATGATCAGCAACCTTGCCAGTGTATATTTGGATACGATTAGTCCGTTAGGTCCACGAATTCAGGTCACTGGTAACCCAGCTCAATTGCAGCAAACGGGCGTGCAACATAAAGTCCGTGCCTTACTGCTATCTGGGATCCGCAGCGCCGTATTATGGCGTCAGGTCGGCGGCAAGCGCCGTCATCTTATCTTTGGCCGCAAACAAATGATTGAGCAGGCCAAAATCATCTTAGCCCGAAATTCGTAATAATAATTCAGGAGAGAGACCATGGAACTGTCAGCGCTGACAGCTGTTTCACCGGTGGATGGCCGTTACGGAGCGAAAACGATTGCGTTGCGTTCAATCTTCAGTGAGTTTGGCTTATTGAAGTACCGCACAATCGTCGAAGTTCGTTGGTTACAAAAACTGGCAGCAACAGATGCTATCAAGGAAGTACCGGCATTCAGCCCAGAAGCAAACGCCATTCTGGACAAAATCGCAGCCGAATTTAGCGAAGCCGACGCGATGCGCATTAAAGACATTGAGCGCACGACCAACCACGACGTTAAGGCGGTTGAGTATTTCCTGAAAGAAAAAGTGGCTGACAATGCCGAATTACATGCAGTGAATGAATTCATTCACTTTGCGTGTACCTCAGAAGACATCAACAACACGTCTCACGCTCTGATGCTTCAAGAAGCGCGCGAGCAAGTGCTGTTGCCAGAAATTCGCAACGTTATTGATGCAATTAAATCACTGGCGGCTGAATATCGCGATGTCCCTCTTCTGTCTCGCACCCACGGCCAACCCGCCTCTCCTTCTACCATGGGTAAAGAGATGGCTAACGTTGCATACCGTATGGAGCGTCAGTACAAGCAAATCGAAAACGTTGAAATTCTGGCGAAAATCAATGGTGCTGTAGGCAACTACAACGCTCACCTTTCTGCTTACCCAGAAATCGACTGGCACGCATTCAGCGAAGAATTCATTACTGAATCACTGGGCGTGACGTGGAACCCGTATACCACGCAAATCGAACCGCATGACTACATTGCTGAGTTATTCGATGCGATTGCACGATTCAACACCATCCTTCTTGATTTCGATCGTGACGTTTGGGGCTACATCGCACTGGGTCACTTCAAACAAAAAACGATTGCAGGCGAAATTGGTTCTTCAACCATGCCGCATAAAGTTAACCCAATCGACTTTGAAAACTCAGAAGGCAACCTAGGTCTTGCTAATGCTATCTTTAGCCACCTAGCACAAAAATTGCCGGTATCTCGCTGGCAGCGTGACCTAACCGATTCTACGGTTTTGCGTAACCTAGGTGTGGGTTGTGGCTATGCGATCATTGCATACACGTCGACGCTAAAAGGCATCAGCAAATTAGAAATAAACCAAGCTGCGCTTGAAGCTGAGTTAGACAAAAACTGGGAAGTATTGGCAGAGCCTGTACAAACTGTTATGCGTCGTTATGGCATTGAAAAGCCATACGAAAAGCTAAAAGAGCTAACGCGTGGTAAGCGTGTTGACGGCGAAGGCATGCGCGTCTTCATCGATGGTCTGGATCTTCCTGAAGAAGAAAAAGTACGTCTGAAGAAAATGACCCCAGCTAACTACATTGGTGAAGCGATCAAGCTGACTGATCAGCTGTAAGCAAACACCCTGAGAAAGAAGCCCGCTGACTAGGCGGGCTTTTTATTTCTTGCAATCCTGCCCCTCTATGGCTCATGGGTATATAATCGCCCCCTCACTTAAAGAAACCGTGCATCTCCTATGTATCAGCTAAATTTTGACTTAAACGAATTCCTTACCACCTACTGGCACAAACAGCCGGTTGTGATCAAAAAAGGCTTTGTCGACTTTGAAGATCCGATTAGCCCAGATGAACTTGCAGGTCTGGCAATGGAAGAGGAAATCGATTCTCGCTTTGTGACGAATCTGGATGGCAATTGGAAGGCGCAGCACGGTCCATTCGAAAGCTTTGACGAATTTCCCGACACACATTCTCAGTTAATCGTTCAAGCGGCTAACCATTGGCACCCAGGGCTTCGCGAATTGGCTCAACCTTTCCGTGTTCTGCCAAATTGGTTGTTTGACGATGTGATGATTTGCCTTTCAATGCCTAATGGCGGCGTAGGCCCTCATATTGACCAATACGATGTATTCATCATTCAAGGCATGGGTAAGCGTCGCTGGCGTGTGGGTGAAAAAGGCGAATACAAAGACGCCAACCATGACTCAGGTCTGCGCCAAATCGAAGGCTTTGACCCGATCATCGATGACGTTTTAGAACCGGGAGATATTCTTTATATCCCACCTGGTTTCCCGCACGAAGGGAATACCATCGACGTATCGATGAGCTACTCAATTGGCTACCGTTCACCGAAGAAGCAAGAACTGCTAAGTACTCTTGCGGATTATGTGTTGACCAATGAGCTGGGTGACGTTCACTTCTATGACCCTAACCTACAAACTCGTGATGAGCACGGCATGATCCCAACGTCTGAATCCGAGGCGCTCAATGACATGCTAATGAAACTGATCAACGACCCGAAAATCAAAGCTCGCTGGTTAGGTGAGCAATTGAGTCAGTCTCGTCACGAACTGGACATCATGGCAGCAGAGCCACCATGGCAGGCAGATGAATTATTCCAATTCGTCGAAGATAACATGGTGCTGGAAAAAGTGTCAGGTATGAAAGCGCTGTATCACGAGAATGATTTATCCGTCATTTACGTCAACGGCGAAGCGATTGAATTACCCGAAGGCTGCGAGGCTGCAGCGAGACTCCTTTGCGATCAGGAAGCGTTTACTGGTGAAGACTTGGGTGAGATGGCTAGCAACCCTGCGCTGCTCGCGCTTCTGCTTGATCTGTGTAACCAAGGTTACTGGTACCCTCAAGCCTAATCGCAACAAAAAACCAGATTAAAAATGAAAGCCTTCCGATTGGAAGGCTTTTTTGTGGATTCGTTCTGGTTGGTTAAGTTCTACGGTTATAGATGAACTTGCAAACAAGCCGCTGAGTGGTAATCCGTGCCTTCTAGCATTGGCTTTTTCTGCGCACACGCTTCTGTTGCCTGAGGGCAACGCGTACGGAATACACAACCTGATGGTGGATTCATTGGCGAGGGTAATTCACCTTCCAACAACTGGATCTTCTTGTTACGTTCTTTGATCGGATCAGGAACCGGCACTGCTGACATCAACGCACGCGTATATGGGTGCTGTGGGTTATCAAACAGTGCTTTCCCTTCGGCCAATTCAACCGCATTCCCTAGATACATCACCAATACCCGATCAGAGATGTGTTTTACCACGGACAAGTCATGCGCAATGAAGATGAGGCTTAGACCCATCTCTTGTTGCAGTTCTTTTAGTAGATTCACTACCTGCGCTTGAATAGACACGTCCAGTGCCGATACAGGCTCATCACAAATCACCAGCTTTGGCTTTAAGATAAGCGCACGCGCAATACCAATACGCTGACACTGGCCACCGGAAAATTCATGCGGATAACGGTTAATCACATTAGGCAATAAACCAACACGCGTCATCATGGTTTGCACCTGCTGCTTCACTTCATCCTTAGATAGCTCGGGATAGAAAGTTTTCAGCGGTTCAGCAATGATATCGCCAATGGTCATACGCGGATTAAGCGATGCCAGCGGATCCTGAAAAATCATCTGGATTTCTTTGCGTTTCTCTCGCAAATCATTGACGCCCAGTTTTGTGAGATCTTGACCCAACCACACAACTTGGCCTTCTGTTGCTTCCACCAAACCAATCACAGCGCGAGCAAAGGTCGATTTTCCGCACCCTGATTCACCAACGACACCAAGGGTTTCCCCTTCGTACAGTTTGATGTTCACACCATCAACCGCTTTGAGTACCGAAGGTTTTGCCCACGGTAGCAGTGATTTCGATGCGATATTGAAATAGACTTTTAGATCTTCAATATCCAGCAGTAAGTTCTTGTTCATTGCACCCATTACCACGTCCCCTGATCAGAAAAACACGCACGAAGACGACCGTCAGAAAATGGCGTCAGAATCGGTGACTCGCTCTTACAGCGGACAGAAACACGATGGCAACGATCTTGATATGGACAGCCCGGTGGTAGCTTCAACAAGTTCGGTGGATTACCCGGAATGGTTGGTAACACATCGCCTTCCACATCCAAGCGAGGAATGGCCCTTAGCAAGCCCTCAGTGTAGGGGTGGCTAGGTTTGTAAAAGATATCATCCACATTGCCGTATTCCATCGTACGGCCCGCGTACATTACCAGCACTTTGTCACACGAACCTGCAACCACACCCAGATCGTGCGTGATCATGATAATCGCGGTGTTGAATTCTGATTTCAGTTCGTTCAGCAGATCCATGATCTGCGCCTGAACCGTCACGTCCAATGCCGTTGTTGGCTCATCAGCAATCAAGAGCTTTGGACGACACAACAGCGCCATTGCAATCATCACACGTTGGCGCATACCGCCTGAAAACTCGTGCGGGTACATGGTAATGCGCTTGCGCGCCTCAGGGATTTTCACCGCTTCCAGCATACGAACAGATTCTTCAAATGCGTCTGTTTTACCCATGCCCTTATGGTGCATCAATACTTCCATCAGCTGATCGCTGACTTTCATATACGGATTAAGCGACGTCATGGGATCTTGGAAAATCATCGCAATCTGCTCTGCTCGGATCTTGTTCAGTTCCTTTTCAGACAGATTGAGAATTTCATTTCCTTCAAATTTAGCGCTGCCTTTAATGACACCATTTTTCGCAAGTAGACCCATAATCGCAAACACGGTCTGGCTTTTACCTGAACCTGATTCACCCACAATGCCAAGCGTTTCGCCACGCTCGAGTGAAAAGTTCAGGTCGTTAACTGCGGTAACAGAACCATCTTGGGTTTTGAATTCTACACGCAGATCTTTAACATCTAATAGGCTCATACTTCCTCCTTATCGATCCTTTGGATCTAGCGCGTCACGCAGACCATCACCCACATAGTTGAAACACAACAGCGTGGTTACCATGAACAAGGTTGGAAACGCCAGTTGCCAAATCGCCAGTTCCATCGTTTGAGAACCTTCTTGCAACAGCGCACCCCAGCTGGTCATTGGCTCTTGTACTCCTAAGCCCAAGAAGCTTAAGAAAGATTCAATTAAAATCATGCTTGGAATAAGCAGCGTTGAATACACAGCCACAATGCCTAGCACATTCGGGATGATATGACGGAGGATAATGTTTCGTGTACTGACACCACTCACGTGGGCAGCTTCGATGAACTCTTTGTTTCGTAAACTCAACGTTTGACCGCGCACAATACGTGCCATATCGAGCCAAGCAATCGCGCCGATAGCGACGAAGATCAGCACGATATTTCGTCCGAAGAAGGTCACCAATACAATCACTAAGAACATGAATGGAATTGCGTTCAATATTTCCAGAATACGCATCATGACACGGTCTGTACGACCACCAATGTAACCAGATGCAGCCCCGTAAACGGTGCCAATCAGTACTGCAACAAAGGCGCCCATTAGGCCAACCATCAGCGAGATTTGGCCACCAACCAAGGTACGAACATAAATGTCTCGGCCTAGTGCGTCAGTACCAAAAATGTGTCCTTCTGCACCCAATGAAGGAGCCGCATGCATGGCATACCAATCCGTATCATCAAACGCATAAGTCGCGAACAATGGACCGACTATCACCCACAAGGTGATACAGAGCAAAATGGCTAGACTCGTCATTGCGGCTTTATTACGCATAAAACGAATGCGCGCGTCTTGCCACAAGCTGCGACCTTCTACTTCAAGTTGTGCCGAAAAATTCTCGAGAGCTTCGTTATTTTCTTCTTTTTTTAATAGCATATTTCAAACCTCAATAACGAATCTTTGGATCAAGCCACGCCAGCAAAATATCCACAACGGCGTTAAAAATAATGAACAGCGTACCAATCAAGATGGTGACACCCATGACCAATGAGTAATCACGGTTGAAAGCGGCGTTAACGAAAAGCTTACCAATCCCAGGAAGGCCGAATATTGTTTCGATAACCACTGAGCCGGTAATAATGCCGACAAACGCTGGGCCCATGTAGGACACTACCGGCAGCATTGCAGGACGAAGCGCATGCTTCACTACGATGTAGCTCATGCTCAACCCTTTCGCTTTCGCGGTACGGATGAAATTGCTGTTCAACGTTTCAATCATGCTGCCACGCGTAATACGGGCAAATGTCGCGATATAAAGGAAAGACATGGCAAGGATTGGCAGGACCATAAATTCAATTGCGCCGCCATTCCAACCGCCCGCAGGCAGCCATCCCAAGCCGATGGAGAAGACATAAATCAGTACCGGCGCCAAAACAAAGGAAGGCAGCACCACCCCGAACATGGACGTAGACATAATGAGATAGTCGACCCAACTGTTTTGCCGCAACGCAGCAATGGTGCCGATAGTGACACCTACAATCACCGTCAGAATAAAGGCGTAGAAACCCACTTTTGCCGAAACAGGCAAGGCCGTAGCAACCAGCTCATTCACTGTATAGTCTTTGTATTTGAATGACGGTCCGAAATCGCCTTGCAGAATATTACCTAGATACGTTGTGTACTGTTCGAATACGGGCTTATCAAGACCATATTTCGCATTGATGTTTTCCATTACCTGAGGAGGCAGTGTTTTTTCAGAAGAGAATGGATTTCCCGGCGCGAAACGCATCAAGAAAAAGGAGATGGTGATCAATACCAACAATGTTGGTATTGCTTCCAGTGTTCGAGTAAAAATCAATCTAAACATAAAGCATCTCACATATGCTCAAAAAAACATGCGCTCGCAGCCAAGCCACGGGCGCATGGAGTGACCCTGTTATTATTCTGCGATAATGAACATATCTTTGGTGTAGATATTGTCTTGAGGGTTTTTATCTGGGTAGCCGCCTACGGATGTCGCAACCAGACGTGGTTGGACATACTGATAGATAGGAGCAATTGGCATGTCTTTGGCAAGTTGCGCTTCAGCAATTGCGTAGTAGCTATTACGCTCAGCTTCCGTTTTTGCAACGGTCACTGCATCGTTCATCGCTTTATCAAAGATTGCACTCGAGTACTTCTGGTCGTTAGAACCATTCTCTGTCATCGCAATCGCCAAGAACGTAGACGCTTCGTTGTAGTCTGCACACCAGCCTGCACGACGAACATCAAAGTCGCCTTGCTTACTGCTATCCAGATAGGTCTTCCACTCTTGGTTTTCCAAGGTCACATTGACGAAGTCACCCAGTGATTTTTTCCACATTGACTGAATCGCAACTGCAATTTTCTTGTGGTTTTCACTGGTGTTATAAAGCAGCGTAAAATCAAGCGGATTGCCTTTACCGAAGCCTGCTTCTGTAAGCAATACCTTCGCTTCTGCAATGCGCTCTTTTTGATTCATCGTTGCATATTCAGGTGTCTCAGGGTTAAAGCCAGTAATGCCGCTGTGAGTGAGTGCATACGCTGGTTTTTGACCTTGACCCAAGATAGCCTTGGCGATGATATCGCGATCGATGGTGTAAGACAGTGCACTGCGAACCCGGTTGTCATCAAACGGTGCGCGCTGCGTGTTGAAACCATAGTAGTAAGTACAAAGGTTTGGTGAAACAACAACGTTATCAGGATATTGTTTCTCAAGACGACGGAATTGCTCGTTAGGCACTTCATACGTGATGTCGATTTCACCGGATAGGAAGCGGTTCATTTCCGCGTTCTGGTTTTCGATAGGCAGGAAGCTGACTTTATCGATAACAGTATCTTCGTTATCCCAATAGCTTCCATTTCGCTCTAGAACGATCTTCTCGTTCACCACCCAGTCACTCAGTTTATATGCACCGTTGCCGATAAAATTATCAGGCTTAGTCCATGAGTCACCATGCTTATCAACTGAAGCCTTGTGAACCGGATACATAGTAGTGTGCGCTAACATTTTCACGAAGTACGGCAATGCCACTTCGGTTTCTAGTACGAGGGTGTGATCGTCGACAGCTTTAACCGCTAACTCATCTACTGACTTCTTACCAGCAATGACATCTTTTGCGTTTTTAAGCTTGGTGTATTCAATATACCAAGCATATGGCGACGCTGTTGCAGGATCGGCTGCACGCTTGAAGCTGTACTCAAAATCCTGAGCCGTTACCGGGTCACCGTTCGACCACTTGGCATCTTTGCGAATTTTAAACGTGAAAGTTTGATTATCTTCTGTTGTCCAAGACTCTGCGGCACCTGGAATGGTATTACCCAATGCGTCTTGAATAACCAGACCTTCCATCAGATCACGCAGAACATGAGCCTCTGGCACACCTTCGACTTTGTGCGGGTCAAGCGAAGCAACTTCAGTGCCGTTACCACGAACCAACTCTTGAACCGGTGCGAGTTTTACATCCGCGGGGACTTCTGCTGCCACAGAAGTGAAAGACGTTGCCGATACGGCCATTCCTGCGCCCAACAACAGGGCCTGAGTGATTTTGTTCTTATACATGCAGATACTCCAATTTATCCTGTGCTTGCATCCATGACACTCTCCGGCACTCTTAAATCGAGAAGAAAACTAAGTCGTATTTCATCTAAAAACTTGAGTGGACGACGGAGAATTGCTTGGAACATTACCAAGCATCAAAGTAATTTGCCACAAAATCGACAGAAAAAGTCACATGTATCTAACAAATAGTAGAAAACCAGCATGTTCAACCAACCCTATGAGATAAGTTGAACGGATACTTCAATGCAGACTCAATAAAAAGTGAAAAATTGTATAAAAAACCCTAAAAGGGCAATTTTTAAGCATTTAAATTGGAATTTATGGGTAACTTTCATCATATAAATCGATTATAAACGTTAGATTAGAGATATATGACTGCGTAATAACTCACTGAAAGTGCATAAGTAGCCACAGTTTGAAAGGGGTCATTTACTGCATGCCTTTGTTCTCAGGCACTGTACAGGCAGTTAATGCGACAATTTACATTTACTTAAGCTTTTCCTTGCGCTCTTTTATGTAATTAAATCATCCATCAACACTTAATACGCGAACAAAAAAAGCCAGCGATATCTCAGCTGACTTTTTATTCACACTATTATTCAGCATCGGTTAAAAAGAACCACCATGCCTGATAATCAACAAACTCTCGCTCTAAAGCATCTGAGGTTGCTTGGGTGTAAAACGTTTGCGTTATTTTTGCTCGTTTTCAAGTTTAAGGGGAGCCTCAGCATTACCTTTAACGGCTTTCCCTTCCACGAGCGAATCATTTTTGGACTGCTGCGCGTCGTCCGGCATGATGTCGTGCATCATTTGCTTCATTTTTTTATTGCTAATACGTCTATGTCCCATTGGAATCCTCCTGATTGATATTACCGCTCAGGCACAGATACAGCTTGTGCATATACGAAATGATCGTATCTGACGTTTCATTGAGCTTTGTGATTTCACTTAAAAGTGTAGCAAAGCTTTAGAGGCCACCCGACGCAGTTTTGACACAATGAGACACCAACCACCCCTAGTCCCTTTTTCTCACCAAGAAACAATCTATTGGCGTGTTTTAATAACAATATGGAATAAAAAAAATGCTGGTTAGAATTTATTCATTCTGACTGTAAATGTGACAGAGATTCAATTGTGAAAGTCTTAAATATTGCGCACTATGTCTCTGTACCGATGTAATGATTCGTTGTTTTTCGGCGCTGAGGTGCAAACAGCTACGCAACAAACCAATTTATGTCCAACAAACAATTAAAGAGACGATCATCAATGAGACCCGCAGGCTCACAATCTAGACCTCTGTGCTCTCGCGTCCGACATGGCTTTATTCCGGCTGGAAAACAAAAACCAGCAAACGAAGAAAAAGCACAAGAACGCCGTTAAACCACAGTTTATTACATGAATAAATGGCCTTTCATTTGAGAGGCCATTTTTTATCTATAACCATTTCAAATTCCATTGAGACATTCATCACTTAGTTTCCAAAGAAGAATAAGTGCTACTTTTTGTGACTTGCTACCTGAAAAACAACCGCAATGTAACGTAAGTGTTACTGTATTACCTCTTCTACCTCTAAAACATTCCCTCTCAATTTTGCCTAATTTACCTTTAAGAACAACTATCTGAATAGGGTTAACGAAGATTGACTCACATTCATGCGCTGAATAGTTAATTCTCGCAATAAATTTTCGAGGTATATTAAGATGAACAAATCGGCTTTTCTGAAGGGGCTGCTTGCCGCCTCTGTCGCGGGGGCGCTATCTACACCGGCCTTCGCTGCGCCCGGTGCGCCCGTCATTTCATGGATGGAAACGAATTTCTCCATTATTGAAGTGAATGACGCTGCTACCGCATACAAAGACTTGGTCACAGTGAAACCGTATGCAGAAGTCCCAGTGACTTGGGATCGCTGGTCTGGTGAACCCGCCGATTCTTGGCGTGTTCTTCTCAACGGCGACGTTGTGTATCAAGCTAACGTGACACCGTCTGCTAGCCAAAAAGAATCGGCCATCCTGGAGGTCGCTAAAGGCGGTAAGTACAGCATGGTTGTTGAACTGTGTAGTGGTGAAGGCGCGACACAGACGTGCACGCCTAGCGCACCAAAAGACATCGTTGTGGCTGATACAGATGGAAGTCATTTAGACCCACTTCCTATGAACGTTGACCCTAACAACGGTAATTACACGACACCAACAGATACTGTCGTCGGTGCATACTTTGTAGAATGGGGTGTTTATGGCCGTAAGTTTGCCGTTGACAAAATCCCAGCACAAAACTTGACTCACATTATCTATGGTTTTGTGCCTATTTGTGGCAACAACCCATCTCTTGATGACGGACCTCTTGCTGCTTTGAACCGTGCTTGTGTTGGAACCCCGGACTACGAAGTTGTTATCCACGACCCTTGGGCCGCAGTTCAAATGCCACATCCACAGTCTGGTCAGAGCCACTCTTCTTCTTATAAAGGCACCTATGGTCAAATCATGGCGCTTAAACAACGCTATCCTGACCTGAAAATACTTCCTTCTATCGGTGGCTGGACACTTTCTGACCCTTTTTATGATTTCGGTGTAAAAGCTAACCGTGATGTATTCGTCACCTCAGTGAAGAGTTTCCTACAAACGTGGAAATTCTACGATGGTGTCGACATTGATTGGGAATACCCAGGAGGTCAAGGTGCGAATCCCGATCTCGGCGACTCTGTAAATGACGGCAATACTTATGCTTTGCTCATGCAAGAGTTACGTACCATGCTGGACGAACTGTCGGCAGAAACAAGTCGTACCTATGAACTCACGTCAGCGGTTGGTGTTGGTTACGACAAAATCGAAGACGTAAACTACGCAGATGCTGTGCCACACATGGACTACATCTTCGCAATGACGTACGACTACTATGGTGGTTGGAACAATGTTGTTGGGCATCAGACAGCACTCAATTGCGGTAGCCATCTTTCGGCGGATGAATGCGCAGGTAAAGGCCTTGATGACGAAGGAAAACCACGTAAAGGCCCAGCTTATTCAACTGTAAATGGTATTAATCTTTTATTGGATAAAGGCGTTCCAGCAGAGAAACTCGTTGTTGGCGCAGCCATGTATGCACGTGGTTGGACGGGCGTAACAGAGGCGAGCATGAGTGATCCTACTAATCCGATGACGGGTGTGGGTAACGGAAAAGTCGCGGGTTCTTGGGAAGCAGGGATCCTTGATTACAAAGACGTTGTCACTCAGTTCGAAAACAAGACTGGTGTGGTTCTTGGCTATGATGAACAAGCTGAAGCACCTTGGGCTTGGGATCCATCAAACGGTGATTTAATCACTTATGACAACAAACGCTCAGTGATGGCGAAAGGGGCATATGTTCGTCAAAACAACTTTGCAGGGCTATTTGCTTGGGAAATCGATGCAGACAACGGTGATATCTTGAACGCAATGCAAGAATCCCTCGCAAGTGATGTCACACAACCACCACGTAACAAAGATCCCGTCGCTAACGCTGGTGTAGATGTTACGGTTAACATTGCTGGCTTAGTCGCATTAGATGGCTCGGCATCTTCTGACGTAGATGGCCAAGTCGTTGCGTATAGCTGGAAACAAACCAGCGGTCCAGCAGTAACCCTTGCGAATGCAGATACTTCTTCTGCTTCTGCTGACATTCCTGCCGTTACAGTCGATACCCAGTTTGTATTCATGCTAACTGTGACAGATGACAAAGGCGCTACTGCGGTTGATGCTGTTTCTATCACGGCAAAAGCACAAGGTGGAACTGTTCCAACGAACCAAGCCCCTGTTGCCGCATTGACAGTGCAAGCAACAGCCAATGCGGGTGATATTGTATTGGTTAACGCAAGTGGTTCAAGCGATCCGGACAGCGATACGCTCACATACACGTGGAACATTCCAGCGGGTGTTCAAGCTACGCCAAACGGTGCTAGCCTGACATTCACAGCAGACAGTTACACTGTCGATACAACGCTGACGTTCTCAGTGACAGTGTCTGATGGGAAACTGACTGACAGTGCAAGCGCGTCGGTTGTCGTAGCAAAAGACGCACCGGTTGTGAATTGTCCAAATGGGTGGAAGGAAGGCGTAGTTTACAACTCGGGTGATGTTGTCACTCAAAATGGCAAAGAGTACTCAGCCAAGTGGTGGACAACCAACGAAGAACCTGGAACCACAGGACAATGGGGTGTATGGAAAGAACTTGGCGCAGCAGTCTGCAAATAGTCCTTCTATTTAACCTAATGAGCTAACGGTTCAAACGTAAAAGGGATGCTTACGCATCCCTTTTGTTTTTTATCGTGTTGCTCTGGTTTACCACCGTTGAGGCTTTACCAACGATTAGCTGCCGTATCATCACTTTCACGCGCTTCCACCCACCGCTCGTCATCATTTAGACGCTCTTTCTTCCAAAAAGGCGCGCGAGTTTTTAGGTAATCCATAATGAACTCACAGGCTTCAAATGCCGCATTGCGGTGAGCACTGGTTACGCCAACAAACACTATCTGATCACCAATGTTCAACGCACCAACACGGTGGATAACACGAATATGAGTCAAGGGCCAACGTTGCTTCGCTTGAAGCACAATCTCGTTCAGCGACTTTTCTGTCATTCCCGGATAATGCTCAAGCGTCAATCCAGTCACATTGTCACCGAGGTTCATGTCACGTACTTTGCCAATAAAAGTCACGATAGCGCCATCACTGTCGCTATCATTTAGACGCTGGTATTCCTCGGCGAGGGAAAAATCTTCGTGCTGAACAGATATCACGCTTAGCCCCCTGTCACCGGTGGGAAAAAAGCCACCTCATCACCATCTTTTACCGGCGATGACAGTTCAGAAATGGTTTGATTAATTGCCACCAGCAACTTTCCAGATTCTAACGCTAATGACCACTTGTCTCCTTTCGCCGCAAGGTGTTGGCGAATATCTTCAGCAGAATTGAATTTCGCATCAAGAGCCAAAGATCCGGTTCCCACCAGCTCTTTAACCTGAGCAAAGAAAAGCACTTGGATCATTGTTCCACCTTAAAATGTCCTGATTTTCCGCCGGTTTTCTCAAGCAAACGTACTTGCCCAATCACCATGTCCTTTTGCACCGCTTTACACATATCGTAAATGGTTAGCGCAGCCACAGACGCCGCAGTTAACGCCTCCATTTCTACGCCTGTCTTTCCGGTAAGTTTACAAAGCGATTCAATACGTACCTGTGATGTTTCCGGTAACGCTTGAAGTGATACCTCCACTTTAGAAAGCATCAGAGGGTGACACAACGGGATCAGATCCCATGTGCGTTTCGCGGCTTGAATGCCTGCAATGCGTGCCGTCGCAAATACATCACCTTTGTGGTGCTTTCCGGAAACAATCAATTCGAGGGTCTCTGGTGCCATATCGACATAAGCTTCAGCTCGTGCTTCACGTACGGTCTCAGTTTTACCAGACACATCCACCATGTTTGCTTCGCCCGACGCATTTATATGAGTAAACCCAGTCATGGATTATTGACCCAAATGCGGCATGAAGTTACATGGGCGATGACTCGCATCAAGCTGTTGCTTAATGATACCCGTCCAACCTGTGCGGCATGCGCCGGTTGAACCCGGCATCGCAAAGATCACCGTGTGATTAGCAAAACCCGCAATGGCGCGAGACTGAATCGTCGATGTGCCGATTTCTTCATAAGAAATAGCACGGAACAACTCACCAAACCCTTCGACTTCTTTATCAAAGAGCGGTTTCAATGCTTCTGGCGTGCTGTCGCGAGATGTAAAGCCTGTACCGCCAGTGATCATCACAGCTTGAACGTTCTCATCAGCAATCCATTGTGAAACGACTGCACGGATCTTGTAGACATCATCAATCACGATTTGCTTGTCAGCCAATGTGTGTCCTGCATCTTTCAATGCATCCACCAGGAATTGGCCCGATGTGTCGTTTTCCTCGGTACGAGTATCTGAAACAGTCAGAACCGCAATCTTAGCCGGTGTAAATTCAGTAACAGCGTGACCCATAAAATTTGAACCTCAACGAAATAATTCTAAGACAGCGTTAGCCGCCGATGGATGCCAGGTGTGGGGTCATACCCGTGTGTCCCTGGTCAAGAAAATGGCTTTGTTTCTTATTGGCGAGTTGGCCTTGGATACGCGCAATCAATTCAGGTTCCTGTGTGTTGTCTTGCAACAAATCACGCAATTCCACGCCGTAATCTCCAAAAAGGCACATATGAAGTTTGCCTACCGCAGATACACGCAGACGATTGCATGAATGACAGAAATCTTTTTTGTAAGGCATGATAAGGCCTATCTCACCCACATAATCTGGGTGGCAATAGACTTCAGCGGGACCATCGCTTTGTTCACGCACTTTCATTATCCAGCCATTCGCTATCAGATGGTTGCGAATGGAAATGCCAGATTGATGATGGCGTTCGAACAGAGAGTTCATATCTCCAGTTTGCATCAATTCGATAAATCGCAGCTGAATTGGCTTGTCTTTTATCCAGCGTAAGAAGGCTGGCAATTCTCCGCTATTTAAGTCTTTGAGCAAAACCGCGTTGACTTTTACTTGTTCAAAGCCCGCGTCAAAGGCAGCATCGAGCCCTTTCATCACTTGATGAAATTTATTCTCACCGGTGATTTGATGAAACATGCGAGGATCTAAGCTATCAATACTGACATTGATGTTAGTCAGCCCTGCATCACGCCATTCCTGAGCATTTTTCGCCAAACGGTAGCCGTTCGTCGTCATCGCCACCTTTTTGATGCCGTCTTGCTCAGCAATCATAGAAATAATGTCAGTAAAGTCCTTGCGCAGAGACGGCTCGCCCCCGGTTATACGGACTTTAGACGTTCCACAATCAGCAAACGCCGCAACCACTCGACGCAACTCATCAAGGGAAAGAAAGCTTGAATTCTTCTGGGAGGGTCGATAACCATCCGGCAAACAGTAGGTGCACCGAAAGTTACAGACATCAGTAATAGACAATCGCAAATAGTAAAATTTGCGATCGAAAGAATCTTGAAATTGAACAGCCACAAAACACCTTTCCAAATACGGGAGACGGACACATTTCTATGGCCGCCCTGGTGACATAATGTCACGGCCTAATCCCCTTATTCAGGAGAACTTAGCGAACTAGGCTTCGGAGTTATTTACGTGTGAGGCGCTTTTTCACGCGACCTCAAGCATTACTCGTTAATTTAGCAAACTATGTCATTCAGTAACAAGGAATGACATCCACTTTTGCTTTGAGGCGATAGCTTGGTAACTAAATGCTTACCGTCTCAAAACACAAACAGACCCAACACACAACCATAAAGCACAATCTGTTCTCAATCTATACAATGACAATTTTCATGGCTCTTCAAGAGAGATAGCCACTTTATCGCTCATTGTCGTGAAAGTGAGCATACACTCTATAGAGTATGGCATCAGAAAGTCGTTAGCATTTTGATTTCCAAAATTCGCAATTTTGAAATGCAATTTGCAATTTCTTTCATACGCGTTGCCTAAAAACAGTGTTTGTCGTGTGGGCATTGAAATTGCAGTATGGATTGAAAGACACGGGTATCTAAGCAGTTCCGATATTAAAAATAATGAGCAGCGCAGAGGCATAACGCCCAAACAAAAAAGCGCGCAGAATATGACCGGGAGCTCACGATGGCAATTACACTACCAATCCTGTTTAACAACCGTCATATCTTACCTTCTGGCCGCCTTCCACTTCGTGTGGTGCCAGGGGAGCAATTGAATACTGTAAAATATGCCATGCAAAACGGATTGGATATTGGCGTGTGCATGGATGAAACCAGCCCTATCGGGGCAGGTATCGGCACAAGAGTCACGATTGAAGATTTTAATATGGCTAACGAAGACGGCGCACTAACCATTACTGTCTGTGGTCATGAAAGCTTTGTGATCGACAGTATCAAGGAAAACGATGTCGGAATTTTAGAAGCTCAATGTCAAACATTGCCAAAGTGGCCAGAGCGAGCAGTCAGCAACGATGCAGCGCCATTGGCCGAGCGTTTGCAAATTATGTTTGAACGCTACCCAGAATTGAGTTCTTTGCACAAAGCACCTAATTTCGAAAACCTAAGCTGGTTGTGCCAACGTTGGCTAGAACTTTTGCCTATACCTGCCAGTGAAAAACAGGTGTTAATGGCTGCTAATTCATGTAGCGACACCGCTGAATACTTGCTCAGCCTAATGAAAGATCCTCACTAAGACTCAACATCCATTTCTCAAAAGAAAAAGACCAGACGCATCTGGTCTTTTTTTCACGTTACGTGATCAAAAAATCAAAATAATCAATGAAACACAGAAGAATGTGACCCTTTTACGATCCATGCCTTATTATTGCTGTAGACAATAAAAATAAATTACAAACGATGACGAATAAAAATAGAAAACCAATAATCGTAGCTATCGGTGGTGGGCATGGTCTAGGGCGCATGTTATCTGCGCTCGGAGAGTACGGTGAAGATGTCACAGGTATCGTGACAACCACGGACAACGGTGGCTCGACGGGCAGAATACGAGCCTGTCAGGGTGGTATTGCTTGGGGAGACACACGAAACTGTATTAATCAGCTGATCACTGAGCCTTCTATTGGCTCGATGATTTTCGAATATCGATTCAAAGGAAACGGTGAGTTAGACGGTCATAATCTGGGAAACCTGATGCTGACGGCATTGGATAATTTGTCCATACGACCACTTGAAGCGATAAATCTCATTCGTGACATGTTGAAAGTATCCACCAACATTGTCCCCATGTCTGAGCATCCCGCCGATCTCGCCGCGCAAACGAGATCAGGGCAAATGATCTCTGGTGAAACGGATGTCGACGACCTTTCTGAGCCACCCGCCAGATTGATGCTAGAGCCTGTCGTGCCGGCAACCAAAGAAGCGGTTCTAGCCATCCATGACGCCGATCTTGTCATACTTGGTCCTGGCAGCTTTTTAACCAGTGTGATGCCGCCGCTTTTACTCCCTGAAATCAGTAGAGCGCTTAAGCAAACAGAAGCAAAAGTGGTGTTTGTACGTAATCTTGGAAAAGAAGCGGGCCCGGCTGGGTCAATGTCTCTACAGACAATGTTGACATGGTGTGAACGTTCAATGGGTGGGCGAGCCATAGACCTGGTACTTGGCCCAGATATTGATGACGACGTCGAAGAAAACTATCAACAGGTGGTGGAGGACATGGCGTCCGCCAACCACCAGTGGAGACATGATAGAGACAAGCTGTCCCTAGCTATCAAAAAGATTTTGTTGGCCGGCTAACGCTTTATATTGTGAAGCGGTGCCATCGAGCATCGAGGTTAAGCGCGGAAGCTGCGCATGAACCCATGACTCTTGACCTAACTTGACACGTGATTCGCATTCACGTGCAAGTTCTGCGAGTTCATCTGCGCCAAAGCTCGCTGCACTGCTTTTGATTGCATGACTAATTTCGCGCACCTGCAACACACTAGGCGTTTCGGACAACTCATCTGAATAACGACTCAGTTCATCGCTAAACACCACAAGAAGAGAAGATACCGTCTCTTCACCCACTTCAACTGCCAGCCGTCGCAGCGTTTCATGGTTCACCGTGGACGCCATAAACATTTTCCTTTTATTGTGATTCTTGCCAACTCTGCAGCTTACGATAAATGGTAGATGGGCTAACTTCGAGTAAACCAGCGGCTTGAGGGATGTTGCCATCGCAGGCATCAATCGCAATTTGAATTGCTCTTTTCTCAACCAACCACAAGGGTTCGATATCAGCTTTACTTATTACTCCTTGCTTCAACATCACTGTTGCAGCGGAGAATCCACTATCACGCACTTGATCGATTTTTGCATGAGTACTGCTTATTGCAGGACTAGATGCAAGTTTGACACCAGAAACGAGAGAAAGCGGTGGCGGAAGCATTTGTTCAGTCACTTCACGTCCGTTGTGCAACACAACAATGTTGCGAATGACATTCTGTAGCTGTCGGACATTGCCAGGCCATTCATAGCTAAGCAGACGCTGAATTACGCCTTCGCTAAACGAACGAAAATCCTTACCTTCTTCCATTGCAAACATAAGCAATAGTGACTGTGCAATGTCTACAACGTCGTCACCACGCTCACGCAACGGCGGTAGCCCGAGTGGAATAACATGTAAGCGGTAATAGAGATCCTCTCTGAAATTACCTTTGTTCACCTCTACCCAAGGATCGCGATTCGTTGCACAGATAAACCGGACATCAACTTGTTTAACTTTGGAAGAACCCACTTTTTGGAAGGTGCCAGTCTGAATAAAACGCAGCAATTTGGATTGAAGATCTAAATCCATCTCACAAATTTCATCAAGAAATAAGGTGCCGCCATCTGCCATTTCCGCCGCACCTTCACGCTCTGAAGCCGCACCAGTAAAGGCCCCTTTCATATGACCAAACAGTTCACTCTCGATCAAATCTTTGGGGATCGCTGCACAGTTAATCGCAACGAATGGCTTTTTCGCACGTGAGCTAGCAGCATGGACAGCCTCGGCACAAACCTCTTTGCCTGTTCCACTTTCACCGGTTATAAAAACAGTCGCTTTACTCGGTGCCGCAGAGTCGATAACACGATATACCGCTTGCATCGGTACACTGTGACCGATGAACCCATAATATGAGCCTTCCGGTGTCTGCCCGCTCATTTTACTCTTTGGTTTCAGAGCGTTATTGACAGTCACTCGTAGTAAGTCAGCTTCACATGGCTTGATAAGGAAATCACTCGCGCCATAACGCAAAGCTTCAACCGCAGCATCAATTGAGCCATGCGCTGTCATAATAACAACAGGGATCTCAGGTTGATGTTTTCTGATCTCTGAAAGCACATCAAAACCAGAGATATCCGGCAAACGCAGATCAAGTAATATCAGTGAAAATGTGTGGCCTGAAGAAAAACAATCAAGCGCTTGTTGACCCGTACTCGCTATCTCAACATCAACATCTAACGGGTTGAGATAGGATTTATACAGTGCAGCTACTGATGCGGTATCTTCCACCATCAGTATTTGTTTTTTGGCGCCAGAATCTAGCATTGAACCCTCGCCATTAATTCCCAAAAACTATCTTTGTATTAAAAAGCCTGTACCAAGTATAACGCTGAATTTCAATAATAAGGCTAAAACGTATGCGTTTTGCATTGCAAAATGCAAAAGAAATTGCGATTACCTAACGCTGAATCAAGAAATCATACGCTATCATGCAACAACAAAAATTGGCATGGTAAATGCATTTAATAATATGACCCTTCTGGGTCACCTAGCCAACTGACGTTGTTTGTGAGCACTTCGTTCACTGAAACAAGACAGCCAACCGACATTTTCCGGTTGGCTTTTTTTTTAGCTATTTTGGATAAACAGCGTTCGTAGTGTTGATATTTCGTCACGCAGGCCCGCTGCGGTTTCAAACTCTAGGTTTTGAGCTGCCTCATACATTTGCGCTTCTAGCTTCTGAATACGCGCCTCAATTTGCTGTGGTGATTTGCTCATGTAAGCCGCATCTTCCTCTGCAACCGCTTTCAGTGAAGACGATACCCTTGGTTTGCGCTTTCCACCCATCTCCATGATGTCGGAAACTTTCTTGTTGAGCTTTTGCGGCACAATGTCATGTTCTACATTGTAGGCTTGCTGTTTTTCGCGACGTCGTTCAGTTTCATCGATAGCACGACGCATAGAACCCGTGATCTTATCGCCATAGAGTATCGCTTTACCATTTAAATTACGTGCTGCACGACCAATCGTTTGAATAAGCGACCGCTCAGAACGCAAAAAGCCCTCTTTATCTGCATCCAATATGGCCACCAGCGACACTTCTGGTATATCTAAGCCTTCACGTAACAAGTTAATACCGACTAATACATCGAACTTGCCAAGTCTAAGATCGCGAATAATCTCGATACGCTCCACGGTATCAATATCCGAGTGCAAATAACGCACACGCACCCCATGTTCTTCAAGGTATTCCGTTAAATCTTCCGCCATGCGTTTGGTCAGTGTTGTCACTAACACACGTTCTTGTATGGCTTCTCTTATCCGAATTTCTGAGAGAAGGTCATCAACTTGTGTCGCGACAGGGCGAACCTCGATTTCAGGATCCAGCAAGCCTGTAGGCCGCACTACTTGTTCAGCGATTTCTCCCGCTGACTTATCAATTTCATACGCGCTCGGTGTCGCTGAAACATACACGGTCTGTGGTGCGATAGACTCAAACTCGTCAAATTTCATCGGACGGTTATCAAGGGCAGATGGCAATCGAAAACCGTATTCAACAAGGTTCTCTTTACGCGAGCGGTCACCTTTATACATAGCACCGATCTGCGGCACGGTGACGTGAGACTCATCGATAATTAGCAAGCCGTCAGCCGGCAAGTAATCAAACAAAGTCGGAGGCGGCTCGCCATCATTGCGACCACTGAGATAACGCGAGTAGTTTTCGATGCCAGAGCAATAACCGAGTTCTTGCATCATTTCGAGATCAAACAAAGTGCGCTGCGAAATTCGCTGCTCTTCAATCAGCTTATTGTTCTCAAGCAGTACTTTTTTGCGATCAACCAATTCCACTTTGATGTGTTCAATGGCTTCAATAATACGCTCACGAGGGGTGACGTAATGCGTCTTAGGATAAATCGTACAACGCGGCAAATCGCGTTCAGAAATTGCACCTGTCAATGGATCGAACACGCTGATGCATTCCACTTCACCATCAAACAATTCAACGCGAATTGCGTCGCGATCAGATTCCGCAGGGTAAACATCAATCACTTCTCCGCGAACACGGAACGTACCGCGGGTAAACGCCTGGTCGTTTCGGCTATATTGGATTTCTGCAAGACGTCGCAGCATGGCGCGCTGATCAATCATGTCGCCGCGACGTAGATGAAGCATCATTTTGAGGTAAGAGTTAGGGTCACCAAGACCATAAATCGCTGACACCGATGCCACGATCACCACATCTCGCCTTTCCAACAACGCTTTGGTGGCAGACAGGCGCATTTGTTCAACGTGTTCGTTAATCGACGCATCTTTTTCGATAAAAGTATCCGTCGACGGAACGTAAGCCTCAGGCTGATAGTAGTCGTAATAAGAAACGAAATACTCAACGGCATTCTCAGGGAAGAACTCTCTCATTTCCCCATAGAGTTGAGCCGCCAGCGTTTTGTTGGGCGCCAATATCATGGTAGGCCGCCCCGTTTGGGCGATCACATTGGCCATGGTGTAAGTTTTTCCTGATCCCGTCACACCAAGCAGAGTTTGATGCGCAATCCCCGAGTCCAAACCTTCAAGTAACTGACTGATGGCAGCAGGCTGATCGCCCGCAGGTTTGAATGGCGAATGTAAGTTAAAGGCTTTACCCATGATTCGTCCGTGGCTAATAACTCGAACCGTTCATTTTCCGCTCTGGCTGAACTAAGTCAACTGACAAAGCGCTGACAAACCCAAATCCCTCATTTTCTTTTACCCGTAGCAAGACATTGAGTCAGTTGACATCCTTGAGTAAGCCGCTGATCATCACTGTCATAAGCAATGGAAACAATGCGTAATGGTTTCCACTCAAGCATTGAGGAATAAAATGAATAAGGTAGCAGTAGTGACAGGGGGTTCAGCCGGTATTGGTCTTGCCGTGGTTGAGGGATTCATCGAAGAAGGTTACACCGCCTATAGCTTGGATCTTCAACAAGGCGCATCAGGAAACTGGGTGGCATGTGATGTTACCGACCCTGACGCCGTGAACCGAGCCGTTGAGACAGTGTTGGCAAAAGAAGCCACCATTGATGCACTGGTATGCAATGCAGGCATTCATTTTAGTTCAAACATAGAAGCTACCCGCGAAGCGGACTTAGATCGCGTCTTCTCTATCAATGTAAAAGGCGCATACCATGCCATTCGCGCCTGCTTGCCAATCATGAAAGTGACCAACAAAGGCAGCATTGTGTTACTGGGCTCTGATCAGTGCACTATCGCAAAGACAAATTCCTTTGCTTATAACCTCAGCAAACACGCTATCGCTTCTATGGCAAAAACCACCGCGCTGGATTACGCCAAATATAACATTCGTGCTAATGCTGTCTGCGCAGGCACAACGGAAACGCCGCTTTATCACAAGGCCATCGACAGCTATTGTGCCCGCTCTGGCGCTAATAAAGACGAAGTACATAGAGAAGAAGGAAACCTTCAGCCGCTTGGTCGTATCGCCCAACCTGAAGAAATCGCAAACCTTGTGGTGTTTCTTGCCGGCGACAAAGCCAGTTTCATTACAGGCAGTTTGCATGCCGTCGATGGCGGCTACACGGCGCAATAACGATGCAGATTATTGATCCTCACTTGCATCTGTTTGATCTTTCGCTTGGACAATATGATTGGCTCCGTTCAGGTAATGCTCCGCATTGGCGTGATAAAGCGACGATCCAGCGTGATTTTTCTGACGCTGATTTGACGCTATCTGCGCCTCATCAACTCTGCGGATTCGTTCATGTTGAAGCCGGGTTTGATAATGACGCGCCGTGGAGAGAAATTGCATGGTTAGAAAGCACCTGCGCGTTGCCATTTAAAAGCATTGGATGTGTCGATATAACCCTGCCACCCAGCGCCTTTGCAAAGCAGTTAGCTAAACTGGGGCAATACCAAAGCTTGGTCGGTGTTCGGCATATTTTGGACAGCGGTGCTGTCACTTTGCTCGCCATGAACACAGTACATACTAACTTGAAGCAGATTGCTGACGCGAAGCTGATTTTCGAGGCGCAATTCGATGCGCAAGATACAGGAGCCGTTAACGCATTCATTCGAATGTCCAATGCCTTACCTACCCTGCGCTTGGCGTTAAACCATGCTGGTTTTCCACCACCGCAAAAACATTGGGAGTGGGACAAAAACATGAAGGCCTTGGCCGTATTGCCTTCACTGTCGGTCAAGGCGTCTGGTTGGGAAATGTCAGATCGACACTATCCCCTCTCCACGATACAAGATCGGCTAACTTCGTTAGTCACGCTATTTGGCGAAGACAGAATCATGCTGGCGAGTAATTTTCCACTGACGCTGTTTAGAGCGCGTTATGACGAGCTATGGCACGCTTACCTATCGCTTCCTTACTCGGAGGCCTTGCTAGCAAAGCTCTGCAATGAGAATGCTCGTCGCTTCTATGGCTTTTGATATCCCCCGGCAAATGACTTTCAGCGATTTTCGTGCAAAAACAAACAACCCGCATTTAAGCGGGTTGTTTTACTTTTATCATGCGAAGCAAATTTTACTTGATGATCATATGCGGTGAACGCTTCACCACTTCATCATTCAGTTCAATGCCGAGACCAGGCTCTTCTGACACTTGGAAGAAGCCATTAACAGGCTGTGGATCTTGAAGACACAATTCACGGTTCCACGCTTTGATCGCGTAAGTATGATGCTCGTGGATCAAGAAATTAGGAATCGCCGTTTCTAAATGCAATGAGGCAGCAGTCGCAACAGGACCACCGCAAACATGCGCTTGAATACGCACATCAAAGATATCCGCATAATCACACACCTTTTTGGTTTCAGTAAAACCGCCGCATAAGCCAATATCCGGCTGCAAAACATCAATGCTTTGGTCTTCCAGATACGGTCTCACACCCCAGCGGTTATACAAACGCTCACCACCAGCAATGGGCACCTTCACTTTGTCCGCCACTTTAGCGTGCAAAGAATGATTGAGATAGTTGACGGGCTCTTCGTAATACATGCAGTCAAATTCTTCGGCAATCTCGCCAAGTTGAATAGCCGTTGTCGCACCCGGTAGGCTATGGCATTCAAAAATGATATCAACTTCATCACCAACCGCTTCACGAATCGCTTTCATACGCGCGCGATACAACTTCATTTCACCGCGGGAGATAATTTTGGTTCGCTCGTAATAGGTGTTGCCATCTTTGTCATACATGATGGGATCAACCTTCACGGCATCATATCCTTCCGCGATGGCTTTTAACGCCGCTTCCGCATATTCCTCAGGCTGAGAAAGTGCCTTGAAATCTTTGTCCCAGTCAAACTGTAACTGAGAAGCGTAAGTACGCAACGTGTCGTTGACCTTGCCACCCAGCAATTGGTAAACAGGCACATTAAGCGCCTTGCCTTTAATGTCCCAAAGCGCCGTATCAATCGCACTCATCGCGGCATACACCACAGGGCCGCCACCTAAACCCCAAAAGCTTTCACGCAGCATACGCGACCATAGCTTTTCAGTTTGGAAAGGATCATGGCCAATCAGAAAGGCTTCTGCCATTTCTTTCACCATGTGCGCGGCAGCGCTATGGCCTAAGTCGTAAGCAAGACCCGCTTCACCGACACCGCTGATCCCTTCATCCGTGTGAATTCGCACAAACACCGGATTCCACGTTGTACGATCCGGGCAATGAATATCAAACACTTCAACTGATGTTACTTTCATCCTTGTACTCCAATAGGGTTATCGCTTTCTACCTTCCACTCGGGGAGAGGCGTTTAATCCATAAAACTCGGGTCGAGTCGCCATGCTTTACGCAATAATGAAGGCCAAGCCTTTTGGCCACCCGTCGCGCCGGAATGCACCACGTTCGCTTGAGCGACGATATTGTCTTGAATTGATTTAGGCACCGCGATGGTGTCTTTACCTGCCGCCTGCAACATTAGCTGTACTTCACAAGCACGTTGCATATCATAAAAACGCATGAAGGCATCACCCACCGTCGGCCCAAGCGTTAAACCACCGTGATTAACCAGCAGCATGTGATTGGTATTTCCAAGGTCACTTTGAAGGCGTTTACGTTCTGCATCATTGACCGCAAGCCCTTCATAGCCGTGATAGGACAATGAAGGAAGTGAAAACATCGAATACTGGCTCAGTGACTGCAAGCCTTCCTTTTGCGTCGCCACCGCGATGGTTTCGTTAGTGTGCAGGTGAATAACGCAATGGGCATCGTGACGCACTTCATGAATCGCGCTGTGAATCGTGAACCCCGCAGGGTTAATAGTAAATGGCGAGTCATCGAGAATGTTGCCGTCTAAATCGACCTTAACGAGGTTCGATGCAGTCACTTCATCAAAAGCGACGCCGAAAGCATTGACTAAGTAGTTATCAGTCTCTGGGATACGAAGAGAGAGGTGGGTATAAATGAGGTCATCCCATCCCATATGAGCAACCAAACGATAACAAGCAGCCAGATCGACACGGCGCTGCCACTCGATGTCGCTAACTTTCCCTTTTAAGTCCAATTTGGGTAAAGCATCCACAATCTCGTCCTTTTGATAGTTCTTGCTCTTCTCAGCTTGTCTTATTTACGGGGTCATCGCAAACAAGATACTGAAAACTGCGCACGTTTTTAAAACGTAAAAGTGTGTACAACTCAATTTATCGCTGACAATTGAAAATATCATCAAAAAACACCTCAACACACTGTTGTTTACTTGATTTTCGCCAACAATATTCATATTACTCCACATTTCCATCCCAAAGAGGATCTTTAAATGGGGGTAAAAGTCTTGATTAACACACTTATCCACAGATTTTGTGGGTAACCTTTGTCGAACCAATCACTAAAAGCACTTAGGAATGTCAATGTATTTTTCATTAAATACTCCCTTAATAGACCGATCCCACATCAAAAGAGCCAATGAGAGCTACATCACAAAGTTTTTGAACCTGTCCAAAGCGATAGTTGGCTCAATATAGATACCCATAAACACTCAATTGACATCGTCGCGGTTACTTTTCAACCAATCTAAGTCACGGCGATTTTCTGCACCGCTGGAAACAGCATTCTTCAATCGAAAGTGATGTTCGCTAATACAATCAGAGAATTTCTTAAGCCAACACTGATCCAAGCTTAAATCTGACGCATATTCATCCAACAGAACAAAAAAGCAGCCAACTTTGATCGCACATTAAACAGATGATTTAAAATCGTCATTTTGTAGTGTTTGAGAGGTTGACAGCCTACGAGACGATAGCTAAGATTCGCCCCGCTTTGAGAGATTCCCCCTTAGTTCAGTTGGTAGAACGGCGGACTGTTAATCCGTATGTCGCAAG